>DAONDW010000164.1:1809-4193 GCA_035402785.1 Methanothrix sp.
ATCATCCTGTCTGCTCTTTATTTGCCAGATACTCATCCATGCCATCGGTCCTGATGGTCATGAGAAAATAGGCCAGGCAGTCGCTTTTGAATTTTATTTCGTCCTGGCGAGAAGCAATACCGGCTATCCTGCAGATTTCTTCAGCTTCTGCCTTTTTTCCAAGCATCCGTCTAAGCCAGACGAAAAGAGATATCCTCAGAAGAAGAAGCTTTTCAGGCTGCTCTGAAAGCCCCTTCATGGCAGCGAGCACCTCTGGATCATCTTTCTTCTCTTCAATCATTTTCGCGAATTTGGCTGTGCCAAGGCAGTCTGAATAAAAGCATATGGCATCATCTGACTGCGGATCGGCGTTTAACATGGGAAATGTTCTGCATATGCGGGGCCGGTTGCTGTAGATCCTGCACCTTTTAGCCCCGGCATCCAGAAAACAGCAGCTGCTCATAGGGCCTGTGCTCTTCAGGATTCTGCATCCTGGGTTTTTTTCTGGATCGGGTTCTGTGAACCTGGCCCTTGTCTCCGACTGGCTGATGCCAAGGGTTCTTGCTATCTCCTTTATGTCGCCTTCATCCACCAGCGCATAGCCTTCTCCCCTGCAGCATTCTCCGCAGTTCTCGCACTCGAACAGGACCTGCGCTGCTATCTGGCAGAACAGGGACTCAGGAATCTCCTGAGAAAACCAATCCAAAAACGCGTCTCTCTCCTCGTTCATTTCATCGCCGTCGTCATCATTCTCCATCATGCTCCTGCCATGCTCTTATAAAGGTTCCAGGCCCCCAATGCCACAAAGTTCACAGCCACAGCACCCAGTATCAGCCCCATGATCCTGGTCATGACCATGATGCCGGTGATTCCAAGGGCCTGATCGATGTACTCCGAGAACTTGAGAATGACAAATGTGGCCAGAAATGTGAGGACAATGGCCAGCAGCACCAGGCTCTTTTCAGTGAGGTTTGTGGCTGCGCCCATCAGCACCACAACTGTTGTTATGGCTCCTGGACCCGTGAGGAGGGGTATTGCCAGAGGGAATATGGAGACATCCTCTCTTTGATTGGCATCCAGCAGTTCAGCCTCGGTGACCTTCTTTTGCTGGCGCACGCCACGTAGCATGTCTATGGCCACCAGGAAGAGCAGTATTCCTCCAGCCACTCGCAGGCTGTCAACTGTGATGCCGAAAAGGCGCAGGATTGCGTTTCCACCCAGGGAGAAGAGAATGGCTAAAGCGAAGGCAACCAGAGTCGTGCGTCTGTAGATGTGGCTCTTTTCAGATGCATTCAGGGACGAGGTGAGGGTGACGAAGACGAGCGTGGCCTCGACTGGGTTGACTATGACGAAGATCGTGGTAAAGGCATATGCAAAGTAGAGCACCAGATCGCTGAGTTCCATACTATTACCCTTATTCTGGCAGGCCTACTATTTATATTAATTTTGGTCATCTGCCAGATGCATTTGTGCAGTGGATGTTTATATTGAGAGCAGGTTGGTGAACGGCGCGATCAGGGTTATGAGCAGGGATGTCAGCACCAGCCATGTGAGAATGGCAACCGTCGTCCTGGTCCATCTCTCAGCTTCCTCCTGCCTGACAATCCTCTCAAAGCCGGACTGAACCAGATCTCTGAATATATGTCCTCCGTCCAGAGGCACTGCTGGAAGGCAGTTGAAGAGGCCGGCATAAAGGTTGATCCAGCCGATCCATAGCAGCAGATTGGCAATCCAGAAGAACCTGCTTCCAAGAGGCTCAGCCCATCCCACAGGCCTGAAGACCTCGGTCAGCCATCCGCTGAAGCCGGGAAAGCCCTTCTGGGAGAATCCAGGAACTCCGGTAAATGGCAGGCTGAGCATGAGGTTAAAACCGCTCATGCCGCTTTCTGGCAGTGCCTTGAGCACTTCGAGAAACTGGCTTGCCTGGGCAGCCTGGAAGACTGCTCCGCCGCTGTAGATTGCATTTCCCGATATGGCAATGCCTATGAATCCCCCGCTGTCGATCATGCCAGACTCTTTGCTTGTGAGATTGACCTGGTAGGTCTGGCCCTTAGCAGTGGATATGGCTATGATCTGGCCTGCATGGGTTGTGTTCATAAGCTCTCTGAAGCTCTCCAGGTCTGATACTTCCTGGCCATCGATCTTGGTGATGATGCTTCTCTCCGGAAGGCCAGCGTCATCTGCAGGCGATCCCTTGTAAATGGATGCCACCAGGATTCCCTGTGAAGGCTGGCCAGAGAGGGATAGGGTTTCATCATGATCCTTGTAGAACATCTTCATGAGGCCCGGGTTTGAGCTGCTCGTGCTGCTCGCCAGATGGTCATAAAGCTGCTCTGTGCTTGTAACATTCATTCCATCGGCCTGCATCAGCACCATGCTGCTCTCAAAGCCCGCCTGCTCGGCCA
>DAONDW010000165.1:0-1584 GCA_035402785.1 Methanothrix sp.
GGGAAATGCCATCTGGAGCCGGGCTTTTGGCGGATCAGGAGAGGATGTGGGATACTATGTGCAGGAGACGGCAGATGGCGGCTTCATAGTCACAGGCAGCACGAAATCGTATTCCATGGGAAGCGAGCTTCTCTGGCTTCTCAGGACTGATGCAAACGGCAGCCCGATCTGGGATAAGACCTTTGGCGGGTTCGTCTCCTCTTCAGGAGATGGCGGCTGGGCTGTGTCTGAGACTGAAGACGGCGGATTCATAATTACAGGCTATACTCAATCGTTGGGAGCCGGAAGAAAGGACCTGTGGCTTCTCAGGACTGACGGGGAAGGCAGGTTGATCTGGGACAGGACCTTTGGCGGCAAGGAGGATGATGTGGGCATGTCTGTCCTGCAGAGCAGGGATGGTGGGTTCGTAGTGGTTGGAAGAACTGCATCCTTTGGCCAGGGAGGAGATGACATCTGGCTGCTCAAGACCGATGGCAATGGACGTGAGGTTTTGAATGAGACATTTGGAGGCAAGAAGGATGATGCAGGCTTTCAAGTCATAGAGCTGAAGGATGGCTATGCAGTTGCAGGAAGAACTGAGTCTGGGCCGCAAAAGGAGAGGATCAGGCTGATCAGGCTTGATATAGATGGCAAGAAAATATGGGAGAAGACCTACGCTGGCAGCTCAGCCGCATCCATTCATGCCACTGACGACGGCGGAATTATAATTGCAGGAAGGATTGACAGCGAAAAGACCGGGCGGGATGCACTCGTCATAAAGGTTGATTCATCGGGAAATGAACTGTGGTCGATGACACTTGGAGGCCCGGCGGACGACATAGGCACATTCATAGTCTCCTGCAGGGACGGCTCCTACAGGCTGGCTGGCATTACCAGCTCATTTGGAGCAGGAAGAGAAGACGCATGGCTTGTAAAGATTCAGGACGGTCCGGAGCCGGAGGCTTCAGGGGACGCTGCAGGATACGTCGCAGGAGCAGAGGCATCAGGGCTTTTGAGCAGCTCAGACCCGGCCTCTGTAAAAACATCATCAACTGCTGCATTCAATCTGACGCGGATCAGCCCGGAGAGAAGTGATTTTGATAGCGTGATTCAGGCCAAAAAAAGGATCTTGGAAGATGCCATGCACAAATCCTTTGGCTCATCAACCGGTCGGGATCTGTGAGATGAGACTGGTCCCTGTATCGATATAGAATTTCAAAAAGTGCTATGGGGAAGCTGCCTGGTATCCGGAGCGAGATCTCTTCAACAGCCAGGAGCAAGATTGATGCGAATCTGGTTATTTTATAAAATTTTCCTGGAATGCTTAATCGGATGAAGCCAGGATTATGATTTGATTTGGCCTGCCTTTTTCCATAGTACTCGTGCGCCCAATGCGTTTCTCATGTTCCAGGGCCTCAAGGACCGGCTCCAGCTCGGCCAGATTCAGCTCCAGCCTTCGCCGCAAACGGCTCCGCTTGATCTTTCCGCCGTGCGAGACCAGAGACCACAGGACTCTGTCCCTGACGGATTGAGGAGATCTGTTCATGGAGGCATGCAGGCACAGGGAGAATATAAGCGGAAGGAACGCGGGGTGAAAGTGATAGT
>DAONDW010000165.1:1684-4191 GCA_035402785.1 Methanothrix sp.
CTTGACCTGCTGATTCCCTGTGAGGTGGAGATCGACCTTCATTCGGACAGGATCGGGCTCACGGGAAGGCTGGACAGGCTGACAGCCAGAGGAATGCCTGCACTCATTCGCACAGGTCAGGCTCCACAGGATGGAATCTGGAAAAAGGACCGGCTGATGCTCGCTGGATATGCCATGCTCCTGGCTGAGGCAGGCAGAAAAGATGCCCGCGGTGGAGAGGCAAAAGAAGAGGCTGTGATGAGCGGAATGGTGAAAGGATGCGAGAAGAAAGGAGGAAGCATAAATTTGGGGCTTGTCGAGTATCCGCGCCAGGGCCTCGTTCGAAGTGCGCAAATTCATAGCGTAGACAGGGCAAGAGTGCTCCGCATACGTGACCGCATACGGCTGATAAAGGAAGGACAGCTTCCAGACAGGCCGGAAAACGCCCCCTGTGCAAAATGCCATGCAGCACCAATTTGCGAGACCCGACATAGCCTCGCATCGAAATTTTTCTAGCCAGGGCAAATGCTGCCGCATTGATGAAACGGCAGCAAAGCAGTTTGGATGATAATGCGGTCAATCGGCAAATTGGCCATCCACCATCACCTCTCCCTCCTCAGTTACAGAGATCAGAACCTCTCTCTCAAGAGCCCTCCTTTTAAAAAGCCTTGGTGCCCTGCGCTTCAATTGCACCACGATGTCAAGGGAGGTTACTGGCAAACGGATTCCCAGCTCATCAGCCGCTGCAAATATGGCCCTGGGTAGATCGAAGACATCAGTTCCAGCCTTTGCCTTAATTGAGATGGGGGCGCGAAGCATCGTCCATTGCAATAGCGTCCTCTCGGCCCTGGCAATGTTCTGGTGGGCCCTTCTCTCCAGTATGCTGACATTGGACCTGGTAGTGCCCATAAGGTCTGCTATCTGCTGCTGAGACATGCCTGCCTGCCGCATCTGCAGTACCCTGATCTGCCTCTCTGTGAGAAATGAAGCCGCGGATTCTTCCTCTTCGGCTCCGTGCTCATCATCGTTTTCTGACGCCATTTCCCTGGTTTCTATCAAATGATCTCCGAGATGATAAAAGCATCCATCAGCCAAGCTTTATTACAGAAAACGGCAAAGATACTTCCATATGAAATCCTTCTCACCAGGCCTGGCCTTCCGGGCCCTCTGGCAGATGAGAATCAAAAAGAGACCCTTTGTCCTTTCCCATGGGATTTCCGCTCGCTGCAACATGAGCTGTCGCTTTTGCGAATACTGGAAGACGCCAGGCAAAGAGATGAGCACCCCGCAGATATACAAGATGCTCGATGAGGCGCAGGACTTCGGGATAGGCGTCTACAATGCCTGGACTGTCGAGCCTCTGCTGAGGGAGGATTTGCCTGACATCCTGGGGCATGCCAAATCCCTGGACCTGACGACATCGCTCATTACAAATGGCCTTCTGCTCAAAAAGAGGGTAAAAGATCTCGACAATCTCGATCTCCTTTCAGTGTCAGTTGACGGCATCAAAAGCTACCGGGAATTGCGGGGAGTTGATCTTGATATCATAATCGAGGGCATCCGGACTGCCCAGAAGGCAGGGCATGAGATACTCATGAACTGCGTGATCTCCGGAAGGAACTTGTCCGAGCTTGAGGATCTGGTGCACCTGGCCGAGTCTTTAGGCTGCTGGATCTCATTTGAGCCCATGCATGAGTCTTCTGGCATTGACGATTCCGTCTGGAAGCATATGGCGATCAGGGATGTTTCGGCATATGAGAAGGCTGTAAAGCGGCTGATCGAGCTGAAGAAAAGCGGCTCTCCAATCATCAACTCCCTGACCTATCTGGAGATGATTCTGGATCTGGAGCCGAGATTCAAATGCCATGCGTCGGACATTATTCTGCATGTGGCTGCAGACGGCACGGTTGGCACCTGTCGCGTGCATCAGGAGCCGCTTGGCAACGTTTGCAACGGCCTGGCCAGAACATGGGAAGCCTCAATAAAAAAGCGCAGGGAGATTGCAGGAAAATGCGATGGGTGCCTGTTCTTCGGATATGTGGAAAACAGCCTGCTCTACGAGTTTGTGCCTGAGGTTATGATGCACTATGAATGGATGTAAAAGTTTTTAAAAATTAATATTAATATTTTTCCCCCTTCTTCAGCCATTCTGCTTATTGGATAATGCCGCATCGGACATCGAAATCTGAACCATGGTGTCAACAGGATATCCCATGTCTCTTGATAAGCTGAACATCTGCATGGCAAGCTTTGTGAACTCCTGGCCAAGAGACTGAGGCAGCAACTGCAGCGTCCCGCCGGTGATGTCAATCTCCATCTCCAAGCTTCCCTCAAGGGCGACTGCCTCCAGGCTTTGAACCTGGTAGCTGGATAGTGCCTCGTTAATGTCTTTCATTTTCAGAGCGCTTTTCTCGTCTGCCATTTTTTATGCCTCCTTTATTCAAACGCAAATCTCTAAATGGGAGATGGTGGTGAGGACAAACCTCGCGTTTTGCCCTCACCTCCTGATTCGAATGGACACGAAGAAC
>DAONDW010000166.1:0-2688 GCA_035402785.1 Methanothrix sp.
GGATCATGAACTTCATGCTATCTAATATATTGTAGGATGTGGAAATAGCTTGCGGTTGAATTATAGTGCTGACATATGAGTTGCCAGACTATAATCAAAAGAATAACTAAAAGAATAATCAAATAAAAATAAGTACGAAGATCGCCTAAAGGACGACCTTGCTTGCCTCTTCTGCTGTGTAGCCCAGATGAACTATAGTGCATAGTTTTCTGACAAGAAGTGATGGGCTTTTTGCCTGGAAGATGTTTCTGCCGAAGGCAACACCTGCTCCGCCAACGGAAATCGCGTCATGGACCATCTGCAATAGCTCCATTTCTGTGTCCATCTTGGGTCCGCCAGCAATGACAACAGGCACACTGCAGCCTTTCACAACCTCTTCGAAGCTGTCTGGAGAGCCGGTGTAATTGGTCTTGACAATGTCCGCCCCCAGCTCAGAGCCTATTCTGGCAGCGAGCTTGACATATTCCACGCCGTGCTCGCTCCTGACCTTCGCCCCGCGAGGATACATCATTGCAATGAGGGGCATCCCCCACAGGTCACACGTCCTTGCAACTCTGCCCAGATCGTGCAGCATTTCAGCCTCATCCTCTGCACCCACATTTACGTGGATGCTCACTGCGTCAGCGCCCACTCTTATGGCATCCTCAACCTCGGTCACCAGGACCTTGTGATTGGGGTCAGGACCAAGAGAGCTTGAGGCCGAGAGGTGAATGATTAAACCGACATCGCGCCCATATCCTCTGTGCCCGTGCAATGGCAGGCCCATGTGCCCCAGGACGGCATTGGCACCGCCCTCCGCCACCTTGTCAACCGTGGAAGGCAGGTCGATGATGCCCGGAATTGGGCCCACGGATATGCCGTGATCCATTGGAACAATGACAGTCCTGTGAGTTTTTCGATCCAGAATGCGCTCCAGCCGGATCGCTTTTCCAATCTTGCTCATGAGAATGAACTTGTAAATACTGAAAATAAAGATGATGGTCGGAAAAGAAGATGGACACATCCAATTTGGCCTATGCAAGATATTAAATATCTTTAGATGAAAATAGGCATTGGGGATCGAATGAAGAGGTTAGTTTTATCAATATGCATAATGATGGCGATATGCGGGCCTGCCCTGGTCATAGGAATGAATCCAACTCTGACGGTTATCGGAGAAGGAAAGATATCAGTTCCTGCTGACATAACAGTCATATCCATATCTGTCAAAAGCAGCCAGGAGAATACAACTGATGCCCGGGCATCCGTTCAGGATAAAATGAACAGGGCCATAAATGCTCTGAAAGCTGCGGGTGTCAATGATGATGAAATTGTGCCCGGACAGTCCGATGGAGTGGCGAGCTTTCAATACAACAGCAGAGTCTGCAGAAAGGAGAACAACAGCACAATATGCGATAATAGCTCTCTGCAGGCCAGCTCTATTGAGAGATCGGCTATAATAAGACTGAAAAGCACTGAAAAGACAAGGATCAACCAGGTGCTGGAGACCGCCAGATCTTCAGGAGCCAATGCAGATATAGCAGGATACGGCCTTATTGATGCAAGCCAGGCGAACTCAGATGCTCGCAAGAAAGCCGTTGACAATGCCAGGAAAAACGCGGAGGCAATGGCAAAAGCAGAGGGAGTGGGTTTGGGCAATGTTCTGGACATCTCAGATTACGGATATCCAGAAGCACTATATGAGAACTCACTCGATTCTTCTCAATCTGGCATGGTGAGCGTAACATCCTACGTGGTTGCAACTTATGAAATAAAATATTAATATTATTCAATCATTAGCACAATTCGTTATATTTTTTATGAGGTTTAACAATACATAGGCTCAGGTGGACTTGATGCCTTGCTTGCCTGCCCATCTCCGAATACCTCCTGAAACTTCCATACGACATAAAGCTCGCATTTGAAGTTCTCACGAATAGCCTCCATTAGCTTATTCTTGTTCAGGCCATCATAATAGATTTCTCTCATGAACCTGATGCTCCTCATATCGCCGCCACCTGGCTCAATCTCGAAACTGGAATCCTGGAAGAGAAGGTCATAGCGCATTTGCCAGAGAAGCCTATCACGATCCTTTGGCTGCATGGAAGACAGCGCCTTGTAATGAGCATCTGCTAGCCTTATGCGACTGAATACCACGATCATATCATCATGATTCTTGGGCTGAATTATGGACAGATGCCGGCCAGACTTCAACGGATATTCTGCTGCAATCTGAAAATGCAGGTTCTCCTCAGAGAGAATTTTCTGAAAAAGCCCTTCCTCAGAGAGCCAGGCCTTTATCTTTTCACGAGTCTCTTCAATCTCATCAATTGACATATTGATTCTCACCACAATTGATCTTAGACACTGCAGTCACCAATATCGCGCCATTGGTTTATTAGCATGTCCCTGATCTGGACGAAAATCATTTTCTGAATACTTTGCTAGCACAAAAAAGTGAATTGGAGGAGCCGAAATTCAGGCCCCTCGCAGTCTGTTTTTCGCTCGTTTCAGTTTTCGCAATATTTTCTATGCCACCTCATCTACGGAGACACCCGGGCTTGATGTGTACCAGCCGTCCACTGTAGTATTCAATTCCCAGGCAGGTGGCTGCCAGCCGCCATATCTGAGGGTGTAGGGCTGGCTTCCCGTCCCTGAGACATAGATCGATGTCTCTGCCTCAGAGGTTGCTGTGCCCTCACCAGTTAT
>DAONDW010000166.1:2788-4179 GCA_035402785.1 Methanothrix sp.
GCGCTGAGAGATGATGGCTTGATTGAGGAGATGATATACTCAGTGCCTGGCGGGAAATTGTCCCTGACATTTATGGGTCCAAGGGCACGATTGCCGTCATTGGTTACATGTATGTCATAGACCGCAATCAGAGCCTCGGTATTATTATACCATCTCTCCTCAGTCCTGACCTCACTGGTCACGGTTAAGTGGGGCTCGTCATACTTCGAGGTGCCAGTGGCAAGTGTGTGTCTCTTGATGTCATAGCTGCCCACATAGCGCTCCTCGTCATCGACAATTGAGGTCTTATTGGGTGCGGTCACCAGTGTTCTGTAGTCGGCTGTTCCCTGGAATGAAGCTTCGGTCTTCATCTCATTGAGACCAAGTGCCTGGGTGGTCTTATTCATGCTCTGTATTCCGGAATACCTCTCGCTCATGTAGCTGACAGTCTGGTTTGTCAGGCCGCCTTCATCTGTGCAATTGGCTGCGCATTGAGCGCCATCACATGTGCTGGCTGCATTCACCAGAGTGCCGCCTCTCAATGTTGATCCGGGCGTCTTCGAGATCATTCCCTCGCTCCAGAGCAGATCCTGAGAGGTCTTGACCCTTGGAGTATAGCTGAAGCTGCTGGGTCGGCTTCCGACCTGCAGATCCTTGTACATATAGTTCGTGGGGGTATCGATAAGCTCCTCAGACTGATAGGAGCCTGTGCCCGATTCATAGCTTCTCTGGCTGTCTCCAATGCGCTTGTCTACAGCCACATAGCCCAATCCTGATGCATTTTTGATGGACTTGACGCTCTTGCCGTATTCGTTGACATTCTCCTGGATGTTGAAGGCTCCAGTATAGTCTTCCTGCATCTCGAATATGGGTTTAGCCTTGGCAGGTGCATCTGGATTCGCTTTCTTCAGGAAGCCGAGATGAGCCTGGCCTACGAAGGAGCTGTTGACCTTCATGATGGATTCATTCTTATCGACCTTCATGCTGCCTTCGCGGTTGAGTTTCTGAGCGAAGGTGTACTCCTCGGTCATTGATGCGCCTGTGATGAAGTTCTTGGCCTTGTATTTCTTGATCCAGAGAGTGTTGTAGTCTATGGACCTGTTTGCTGGAAGCTGGAACTTGGTTGGCTTGTATGTGGCAGATACATCCTCGTAGTCTTCAATTGAGAAGTTCTCTGTGTTGTAGATCACCTTGTGCTCAGTGTCGTATGTTCCGCTGCCATGCTCCTTGGTCATGATCTCAGTGCCCAGCTCCTGGTCTATTGATACCACTGCGCAGTCTGAATAGGTCTTGCTGCCATGATACACATAGACGCAATTTCTCAAGGCGAAGCCTTCAAGCGACGTGGAGTAGTCGTTATGCACGTTCACGAATCCCTCACCGGATACGCTCTGATCCATCTGGAACTTGGA
>DAONDW010000167.1:0-4164 GCA_035402785.1 Methanothrix sp.
TGCCGGGCTTCTAGCCCTGATTCCTGCAAAATATACTGTGCTTTTCAAATGCAGCCCACCACCAGTTATCTTCCCTTTTTTTTGCTTGCTGGCCGGATATAGATTTCACCATGACCACCAGGGCATATTCGACTGTCGGAGCATGCCTCTTCAGTCTACGAGGCTCTGAGCGTTTTGCCGGTTTTTCAGACGAGACAGAGTGCTTCTCAACTCCTCAAGCTTCACCGGCTTGGAGATATATCCGTCCATGCCAGCCAGAAGACATCTTTCCCTGTCGCCTTCCAGGGCGTAGGCGGTCAGAGCCAGGATCTTTGGCCTCTTTTTCTGCCCCTGATTCAATATTTCACGGGTGGTCTCAAGGCCATCCATCTCAGGCATCTGCACATCCATGAGTATCACATCATATGGCTTATTTGACAGCGCCTGCAAAACCTCCCGGCCATTGGATACCACATCAGCCTGATAGCCAAGCTTTTTCAGCAGGAGTAGAGCCACCTTCTGGTTTACTGAATTGTCCTCTGCAAGCAATATCTTCAGGTCGCGTGCCTGAACTTCACCTTCACCAGGACAGGCCTCAGGCTTCCTGTGATTTGAAGGCATGAAGATCTCCTGAAGGGCAAAGCAGATTCCTGCTTGAGTCAGTGGCTTGACCAGAGATCTCTTTCCAATGTGGGGCTTCTCAGGCGGAGAGAGGGTAATGGTTGGGATATGCTCTCCAAACTCTTCAGCCAGCTCTGAAGCGCCTGGAACTTCCAGATCAAGTATCGCAGCATCAAAACGGCTTTCTTTCATCTCTTTCGCCTCAAAGGCTGAGACCATTGGAAATATCTGCATTCCCCAGGCCCTGGCATAGCCGACCAGCTCCATCAAAGTCTCCTCGCTCTCCAGAAGTGCCAGTATCTTCTTGCCTGAAAGGTGAACCTTTGCGGCGTCGCCATAAAACGGCTGAGCAGTTACTGAAAAGTGGAATGAAGAGCCCTTTTCTGGTTCGCTTTCAGCCCAGATTCTGCCACCCATCAGCTCCACGAGCTTCTTGCTGATAGCCAATCCAAGGCCAGTGCCACCATATTTTCTGGAGGTTGATGCATCGACCTGGCTGAATGACAAAAAGAGCTTTTTCATGTCTTCAGGGCTGATGCCTATGCCTGTATCAGTGACTGTGAATTGGATCTCATCAACAGTCTCACCGGGTCGGACATCGATGGTGATGTGGCCCTTATCAGTGAATTTTACAGCATTGCTGAGCAGATTGGCCAGCACCTGGCGCAGCCGAACAGAATCGCCCAGAACTGTGGGGGATATTCTCCTGTCGATGTTGTATGAAATATCCAGCCCCTTTTCGATTGCTTTTGCCTCCACCAGGCTGCAAGACGTCTGGATTATCTCCTCCAGGACGAATGGCAGGCGCTCCAGCTTCATCTTGCCCTCTTCTATCTTTGAGAAATCGAGGATATCATTGATGATGGCAAGCAATGCGTCTCCGCTGCTGTGAATGATCTCCACAAAATTGCGCTGCTCTGCTGTCAGGTCGGTTTCGAGCAATAGCCCCGCCAGGCCGATTACTGCGTTCATGGGCGTTCGGATCTCATGGCTCATATTCGCCAAAAATTCGCTTTTAGCCTTTAATGCGGCATCAGCCGCTTTCTGAGCAGAACGCAGCTCCATTTCAGTCTTCTTGTGTTTGACCATCTCCTCTTTGAGTGCGGTGTTCGCTCTGAGAAGCCATGAGGTCCTGTCTGCCACCCTCTTTTCCAGCTCTTCCTGCGTCTTTTTCAGGGTCTCTTCAGCGAGCTTTCTCTCAGTGATATCGCTGATGAATCCCTCCAGGGCCTGAAGCTTTCCACCAGGCTCGAATATTCCCTGACCCTGCTCCCAGACCCATTTGACGCCATGGCGCGACTTTATGCGATACATCAAACGAAATGGCCTGCGCTCTTTAAGAGCTTCTTGAACCTCATTCCAGACGAAGTCCCTGTCATCTGGATGGATCAATTCGGCAAAAGAGATGGTCCTGTTCATAAGAAGCTCCTCTGCCTGATAGCCGGTCAGCTCATAGCAGCCATCGCTTACGAATTCCAGTGTCCATAGCGGGTCATTTTTCGAGCGGTAGGCCATGCCGGGAAGGTTGCTCATCAATGTTGAGAGTGCTCTTTGGCTCTCACTCAATGCTTCCTCTGCCCGTCTTCGTAAAATCGCCTCACCGATGCTTCCTGCAGCCGTCTGGAGAACCGCAATTTCGCTATCTAACCAGGCTCTCTCTTTATGGCAGTCCTCAAAGCAAATGACTGCATAGAACCTTCCTTCGATGAATATGGGCAGAAGCAGAATGGACTGAATGTTTTTCTCCCGCAGCATATCTGATCCGGGAGACTGTATCTCTGAGGATATGGCCTGAATGGGATTGGAGCGGGAAAGACAGTGCAGCCAGCCTGGAAAGAGCTCATCCCAGGACAGCTCACCTGAAAACGGACCGGCAGCCTCACGAAACCACTGCACAGATGGGCTCATCAGAGTGTCTTTTCCATGAATCTCGCTGACCTCCTGGATGTGGATGCGATCCACATCTGCAGCCTCGCCCAAAATGCCAAGAGCTCTCGCCACAGCCTGGGAGTCCGAGGTCAGCAGGTAGTTGGTGGCAAGGGCAGCTCCCTGCAAGAGATGATCGCGCTTTTGCAGCTTCTCCTCGGCCTCTCGCCTCTGGATGATCTTCCACAGGCCGCTCATGAGCAGCGTCAACTGGCGCACATCAGAGTCATTGTACTCGGTCTCCTTGTTGCCAAGGCCTGCCACGACCACGATTTTGCCCTTATCCATGATGGGTACATTCATGTGGCGAACGATTTTGACGTGTCCCGGAGGCGTGCCTTTCTTTTGAGGACAGGATGCATAATCATTTGTTATGACTGCTTTTCTCTGTCGAACAGCCTCTCCCCACAGTCCGGTCTCTCGCAGATTATAAATGATCTGTTTGGTCTCGATGCCGCAGTCCTGCATGGCTCTTTTGGACCAGGAATGCATGGTGAGAATCTCTTTTTCCTCGTCCACAAAAGCGATGTAGCCAAGCTTTGATCCGGTCAGCTTGACTCCGGCTTCCAGGGCGAAGTAAGCGATCTCCTTGATGGAGGCCTCATCCATCTGGTTGAGCCTTTGCAGAGCCTCCAGCCTGGAATCGTCGAGAAGCAGTGCCTCTTCAGCTCTTTTTCGTTCAGTGATGTTATAAAAATTTCCGAGCAGATAAAGGGGTCTTTCGTTATCGTCTTTGATCAGAGCGCATATCATTTCAGCCAGGTAGAGCTGGCCATCCCTCCTGAAAATTGGAATCTCTCCATTCCACCGTCCAGATGTGTAAAGAGATGGAATCACCTCATTTCGCAGCTTGTGTTTTCCTTCATCATTTGTGAAATCGAAGACCGAGAGCCCCTTCACCTCGGATACATCATCGAATCCAGAATTTTTAAGGAGGCTCGAATTCACATATTCAATCCTTCCTTCGAGATCTGTTAGGACTATGGCAGTCGGTGCAGTCTCGACTGCACAGGTCATCTTCAGTATCTCGGTCATTGCCTGCCTCTGCAGCGTAGCATCACGCAAATAGCCCATCAGGCCTAAAATCCTGCCAGAATCGTCCCGCCAGGGATAATATATGCATTCGAAGTGGCGCCTCTTTCCGTTAAGTACTATCGAAATAGTCGTCTGCGCCCGATTTGTCTTCTCCTGAATGACCTGCTCTTTGATTTTCCTCAGGCGAATTGCCTCAGAATGCGAAATGAAATCGAATTCCGTCTTTCCAAGTTCTTCTTTTGCATCAAATCCAAAGAACTTCTCTCCAGAGAACCAGACATAACGAAGGTCGCGATCCTGCAGAAAAAGGCAATCTTCCTGTGGCATGGCCATCTGACCGAATGCCTCTTTGCCATCCTGTGGCGAACTGCATTCAGGCAAACAGGCCAAAATATCAGAGAGATTTGTTTTCAGATCCTCAAGGAGTGCAGGAATTTGTGCCGCATCACAGCCAGTTTCCTGCGCATCATCTATCTTTCTGAGCATCTGCGTGATCCTGTTTTCCTGATCACTGCCCAAATCCATCCCTCTGCCCAACGGTGATCACTACCTGCATTTATGGAGAAATGCATCGTTATTGCTAATCAATATGTTGGGTCAACT
>DAONDW010000168.1:0-4111 GCA_035402785.1 Methanothrix sp.
ATTTCGTTGAGCCGAATTCCTCAGGCAGAGTTGCCGTTGGCGACATAAAGATGTATTACGAGATACGTGGACAGGGCGATCCGCTTTTCATGATCATGGGGCTTGGTGGCCACAGCCTGGACTGGGGACCGGTTCTTCCTGGATTGCTGGCAGAGCGCTATCAGGTGATCCTCTTTGATAATCGTGGCTCAGGGCGAAGCGACCAGCCACCAGGGAAGCTGCCCATATCGCTGATGGCAAAAGATGCTGCAGGATTGATGGATGCCCTCGGAATACAAAGCGCTCATGTTCTTGGCGGAAGCATGGGCGGAATGATCGCATTGCAGATGGCGCTTGATTACGCTGATCACATCGACAGGCTGGTGCTTGGTGCCACGACCGCTGGCGGAAGGTCGCGAATCTTTCCGCAGCCGGAAATCGAAAAATACTTCATTCCAAGGTCAGACCTGACAGCACATGACTATCTGCTGTGGACCTCGCCAGCCTGCTATCCTCCTGAGTTCATCGCCTCTCATCCTGAGACAATAGAGGAAAAGATCTCAGCTAACCTGGCCCATCCGGGCACACTTGAATCCTATCTGGCTCAACTGGAGGCCTTCAGGACCTTTCAGGTTGACGGGCGCCTGCATGAGATCAGGGCTCCTACTCTGGTCATGACAGGAAACAGAGATGTGCTCATTCCTCCAAAAAACAGCCATTTTCTATACAGCAGAATCCCTGGCGCAAAGATGCGGGTAATAGATGGTGCCGGGCATATCTTCTGGATCAGCCATCCGGAAGAGACTGCAAAAATCGTGACGGATTTTCTGGGCTGATCTCATATTTGCAGAATATATGCCGGACTGCAGCATAGATTGATTAATTTGAACAGCATCTGTTTTTGCGAGGCATGCATGTTTCGAATAGTCAGGCGCAAAGAGATGGCCGGAGGAGAGATAATCCTCAACGAAATTGAGGCACCCAGGATCGCCCGAACAGCCCAGCCCGGACAGTTTGTGATTCTCATGGCCAATGAGAAGGGCGAACGCATACCAATGACCCTGGCGGATACAGATCCAGAAAAAGGGACGATAACAGTAATTTATCATGTGGTCGGGCGGTCCACGGCGGTCTTCAAGGCAATGCAGGCGGGCGACTTCTACAAAAGCGTCGCAGGCCCTCTGGGCAAGCCCACTGAAATGGGAAATGTGGGCACCGCAATTTGCGTGGGCGGCGGAACTGGCCTCGCTGTTCTTTATCCCATCACCAAGAAGCTGAAAAGCCTCGGAAACCGGGTGATCAGCATCATTGGAGCACGCACAAAAGAGCTGGCGATTCTGCGAGATGAGATGGCTGAGGCCTCAGATGAGCTTTTGATCTGCACTGATGACGGGTCACTTGGTCGAAAGCTGCTTGTAACCGATGTCTTGAGGGAGGTCTTGCAGAGGGAGGCACCTGGTCTCGTGGTGGCCATTGGCCCGGTGCCCATGATGAAGCTCGTAAGCGATATCACAAGGCCTCTTAATATCAAAACGATAGTCAGCTTAAACCCCATCATGATCGACGGAACAGGCATGTGTGGAAGCTGCAGAGTGGAGATCGCGGGGGAGACGAAGCTCGCCTGCGTGGATGGACCTGAGTTTGATGGGCATCTGGTGAACTACGAGCTTCTCATGGCGCGCCTTCATGCCTTCCTCGATGAGGAGCGACAATCTCTTCAGGCGCATGGCGAGGACGAGATGCACAGGTGCCGGCTGAAAGAAGACCCGGAAAAGCTGAATATAAGTCAGTAAAAAACCGAAATCGCGAAAAATAGGTCAGAACCGCATTAGAAATAAAAAAATTGTTGGATTATTCTTCATTTTTTACTCTTTTTTCCTGGCCTGCACAGTGAACGGCAGCAAGCCTCCGGCCAGGAGCATCTTTCTCTGTCTGCCAGAAAGGCTCATCTTTAGGCCTATTGGCTTGCCATCCGCAAAAGCTGTCACAGTATCACTGCCATTCTCCAGAGCCTGACGAATGCCTGGCACCCGAATTGCAGTCTTTTCCGGCAGGCTGTCCCAGTCTGATTCCTGGGCAAAGCTGAATGGGATTATGCCGAAGTTCACAAGATTTGCTGCATGAATTCTCTCTATGGATTTGGCTATCACAGCTTTCACTCCAAGGTACATGGGGCAGAGTGCAGCATGCTCTCTGGAGGAGCCCTGTCCGTAGCTATAGCCGGCGACGATTATGTTGTGCAGGCCCCGGTCGCGCAGCTCTGACGCCCGGCTGTAGAAGTTCGGATCCAGTGGCTCGAAGACATATTGAGAGTACCTGGGCACATTTGATCTGTATTTTAAGCGAGAGCCAGCGGGCATGATATGGTCTGTTGTCACAAGGTCGCCTACCCTGATTGTCACCTGCCCTGAGATTTCATCTGGCAGAGGGCTGTTGACGGGTGGCTCTCCGATATTCGGGCCACGCCTGATCGTCGCCTCTTTTCTCTCTGCAACGGAGCGGGGCGGAATGATCATGCTGTCATCGATCTCAAAATGCTCTGGCATATCTATTTTCGGATAGCTGATGAGAAGCTCTCGCGGGTCAGTGATTTTGCCTGTCATTGCTGCAGCCGCAGCGACCACGGGGCTTGTGAGAAACACCTGTGCGCTCTGTGTTCCGGATCGCCCTTTGAAGTTGCGGTTACTGGTGCGCACCGAAACGGAGTCTGTACAGGGCGACATGCTGTTGCCTATGCAAAAGCCGCAGGAGGACTCCAGGATTCTGGCACCAAAGGAGATCAAATCGCTCAATCTGCCGTTTTTAGCTATGGAATTGAGCACCTGTCTTGATCCCGGTGCTATGCCCAGTGAAACGCCTGCTGGAAGGTGCTTATCCTTGAGCATGGCTGCAACCGTCATGAGATCGACATAGGAAGAGTTTGTGCATGAGCCGATCATGACCTGATCTACTGGCAGGTGGAGGTCCTTGATCCTCGCAATGTTTCCTGGGCTATGTGGAGCAGAGGCAAGCGGCTCGATATCGGAGAGATTGATCTCCATGATGCGGTCGTAGGTGGCATCTTCGTCAGCGGCAAGTGGCGTCCATTGGTCGCCTCTTCCCTGAGCCTCCAGAAATCGCCTGGTCTGTCCATCGCTTGGGAATATCGAGGTCGTGACGCCGGTCTCTGCGCCCATATTTGTAATGGTAGCTCTCTCAGGAACTGTGAGGCTCGATATTCCATCTCCTGTGTATTCGCAGACGCAGCCGACGTTTCCCTTAGTGCTCAGGATGGATAGCACCTTGAGTGCGACGTCTTTAGCTGTGCACCAGGGCTCAAGCCTTCCTGTTAGATGTACATTGATCACCCGCGGAGCTGTAAGGTAGTATGCGCCTCCGCCCATGGCCACAGCCACATCAAGCCCACCTGCGCCCATTGCCAGGCTGCCCACTCCGCCGGCTGTGGGCGTGTGGCTGTCGGATCCGAGAAGGGTCTTGCCGGGCCGCGCGAATCTTTCGAGATGCACCTGATGGCAGATTCCGTTTCCAGGTCTGGAGAAGTATATCCCGTATTTCTTCGCGATTGATTCCAGGTAGGCATGGTCGTCTGCGTTTTCAAAGCCCACCTGGATGGTATTGTGGTCGATGTAGCTGACGGAAAGCTCAGTGGCTATATCGGTGAGCCCCATGGACTCGAACTGGAGATAGGCCATAGTGCCCGTCGCATCTTGAGTTAGGGTTTGGTCAATCTTTATGCCGATCTCTTTTCCTGGCTCGTAGGAGCCATCCGCGAGGTGCTGCCTCAGGATTTTCTCTGTCAATGTATAACCCATAAAAGGCCTCCATCAGGCGCTGCAATCCCGAATTATGGATCTGGGATTACAGATTATGATGATATCAGATATTAGCGTTGTTCTCCGTCTGTGTAGAATCCTAAAAGCATTTCGCAAGCCTTTTATTTCGCCCGGAACGCGCATAAAAATTTCATAAAGACTCATCCAATCAATAGTGATTGCCACCAACTGAACTCCTCATACAGTCTATTTTTCCCAATTGACTGGTGTCCAGCCTTAATCACATCGCAGATGTTATCGTAATTTTTTTATATTTATAATAATTTTTAATGCATTTATTAATAGTAATGACAAGATAT
>DAONDW010000169.1:0-4036 GCA_035402785.1 Methanothrix sp.
CACGCGCTCCTCCCCACCCTGAAGGATGGGGTCTCCGCTCTGCTACGGAGATGAAAAACGTGAAGAATGCCCGATAGGATCGATTGCGTATGCCGATTTCTGGCAAATAGATTATGGGAGATGCTTTGCAATGGACATTGAATCTCAGGTCATATATTGGCTGAGACGAAACGGATTATGGCTATGAATATGAGAGAACAAACTATTGTAATGGACGGTCCGAATTATAGTGCAATATCGGCCAGGATGCATTAGAGTGTTTTTCAGCCCTTTCCTTCATATGTTTTCATAACTGCCTTTGCTTCCAAACCCCATCCGATAAATTGATAATGCACCCCGTCCCTGCATACCCTAGCTTATCAGAGGTGTACCCGAATTGAAGATAATCGGTCTGTCCGATCCCGAAGTGGAGGCCAGTCTGCGCGCCTCAGGCATAGGCATGTCCGTTGCCGAAGCGCGCTCCATTGCCGAGGTGCTGGGCCGAGACCCCACCCTCACCGAATTATTCTGCTATGATGCCATGTGGTCCGAGCACTGCTCTTACAAGAGCTCTCGCGCCACGCTCAAGGAATTCCTTCCCACCGACGGCCCAAATGTTGTCATGGGCCCGGTCGAAGACTCAGGAATTGTTGCCATCGACGACAAATGGTGCGTCGTCATCTCCCACGAAAGCCACAACCATCCGAGCCAAATCCTGCCCAATGAGGGAGCTGCTACGGGCATCGGCGGCATTGTCCGCGATGTCAATTGCATGGGCGCAACTGTAGTGGCCTGCGCAGATCCTCTGCGCTTTGGCGATCCCTACGGTCCCAAGGCCAACAAGGTCCGCTGGGTGGCAGAAGGTGTGGTGGACGGAATCTGGCAGTACGGCAATGCCCTTGGCGTCCCCAACATGGGCGGCGACATAGTCTTCAACGAGAGCTTCGACGACAACTGCCTGGTAAACGTGGTGTCTTTGGGCATCGTCCGGCGCGACCAGATCATCCGCTCGCGCGCTCCACCAGGTGCAGGAGAAAAGGGCTATGACGTCATTCTGATCGGCAAGCCTACCGACTCCTCTGGTTTGGGTGGCGTCACCTTTGCCTCCGAGGCCCTGAGAGAGGAAGACGAGGAGACAAACCGCGGCGCTGTGCAGATCCCGGATCCGTTCCTGAAAAATGTGCTCTTCAAAGCCAATGATGACCTATTCCGCCTGGCTCGCGAGGCTGGCGTCGAAATCGGTTTCAAGGACCTGGGTGGCGGAGGCTTCACATGCGCCACCTCTGAAATGGGATCATCAGGTGGCTATGGCATGGAGATCAACCTGGATGATATGCACAAGGCAGCAGACTTCCCACCAGAGGTTCTCTCCATAGCCGAGACTCAGGAGCGCTTCCTGATCATCTCGCCACCTGAACTGCGCGAAAAAATCCTGAAAATATACAACGAGGACTGGGATCTGCCCAATGTCTATGAGGGTGCTCGCGCAAGCGTTGTTGGAAAGATCAATACCGGCGACAGATTCACTGTCACCTACAAGGGCGAGATGGTCTGCGATGTGCCAATTCAGCATTTGACTGGCGGAATCCGCTATACACGCGAGGAATCGCCGCGCATCATCAGCCTGGCAGAGCCGGATGTTCCAGAGCCCGCGGACTACAACGAGGTTTTGCTCAAGATTCTCAAGTCACCTAATATTGCCTCAAGGGAGCATGTCTATCGCTACTACGATACCGAAGTCATGGGCAATACTGTCATCCGGCCAGGAGAAGCCGATGCCGGACTCATAGCTCCAGTTCGCGGCGAGAGGTTCGCAGTGGCACTGGCAACTGACAGCAATCCGTTCTACGGACGCATCAGTCCATTCTGGGGAGGCGCAACAGCAGCCGCTGAAGCCATGAGAAATGTTGCAGCCATTGGAGCCATCCCGTCTACAATTACAGATTGTCTGAACTATGGCAACCCTGAGAAGCCAGAGGCCTTCTGGGAGTTCCGGGAGGGCGTAAAAGGCCTGGCCGAGTCCTGCAAAAAACTCTATCTCAAAGGATATGAGAACCAGCAGCAGCCTGTGCCCATCGTCTCAGGAAACGTCAGCTTCTACAACGAATCTCCCCAGGGCTCAGTCGATCCTTCACCTGTAGTAGCATGTGTGGGCATCATGAAGGACTTTTCAAAGGCAGTCACCATGGACCTGAAAAAGGCAGGAGATAGTCTCTTTTTGATCGGCCCGAGATTCGATGAACTTGGCGGCTCAGAATATTACAGGAACATCTTCAAGGTTACCGGAGCAAATGTTCCAATAGTTCGCTTCGACCTGGAGAGGAGCATGATCTATGCGGTCATCGATGCCATCGATGAGGGCCTCATAGCCTCAGCTCACGACATATCCAACGGTGGCCTCGCAGCGACTGTGGCTGAGATGGCACTCGTCCGTCCTGCCAAATTCGGCATTGAACTGGAGCTGGACCAGGTGCAAAGCGGCGACCCGAATATGATCTCCAGAGTTGACAAGCTCCTGTTCTCAGAATCGTCCGGTTTCGTCCTTGAGGCGAAGCAGGGCAAAGAGGAACAGCTTGTGCAGCTTCTCAGTAAATATGATCTGGAGCCGATGAAAATCGGCCAGGTTACGAGCAAGAGAAGGATTGTGATGTCAAAAGCAGGCAAGGCTGTGGCTGACCTGGACCTGGATCAGGCGAGGAATGCATGGACCACAGGTCTTGTGGAGGCGATGAGATGAAGACCGCAGTATTGCAGTTTCCCGGCACGAACTGCGAGTTTGAGACGCTGGTGGCTGTGAAAGCAGTGGGCATGGATGGCGAGCTGTTCCGCTGGAACCGCTCTGCTGGGGAGCTGTCTGGCTTTGATGGCTTTGTCATACCTGGTGGCTTCTCCTATCAGGACAGAATCCGGGCAGGCGCAATTGCCGCTAAAGAGCCGGTTATGAGCGCTCTCAAGGAAGAAGCGGAGAAAGGAAAGCCCATCATAGGCATCTGCAATGGTTTCCAGATCCTGGTGGAGGCTGGCCTGCTTCCGGGTGAGGTCAAGGACGCTGCAAAAGGAAATGCAATTGATAGCAGTCTTGGCAACGGAAAGAAAAGCAGCCACGTGGATATGGCATTGGCCCAAAACGTGATGATCTCTCAAGGAAAGATCGTACGCAGAGGCTACTATTGCGATTGGGTCAACCTCAGGCATGAGGCACCATCAAGGAGATGCTGTGCAACATTTTCAATTGAAAGAGGAGCACTTCTCAAGATACCCATCGCCCACGGAGAAGGAAATCTGGTCACAACCACGCCAGGATTGATCAAAAAGCTCAATGAGAATGGGCAGGTTGTCTTCCGCTACTGTGATAAGAATGGCCGGATCATAAACGAGTTTCCATTCAATGTCAACGGCAGCACTGAAAGCATTGCTGCCATATGCAATGAAGAGGGAAATGTGCTTGGCATGATGCCTCATCCTGAAAGGTCATTTTTTGCCTGGCAGCTTCCTGCGTTCGATCCGAGAAAAGAGAGGCCTGACATGCCAGGTCCTGGAAGAAGGGTCTTTGAATCCATGAAGCGTTACATCGAGGTGAGAGCATGAGCCAGATGATCAATTTGCGGGTTTGGCTTAAGATACCAGACGCCGAGGCTGCAACTGTCAAGAATACGCTCGTGCGAAGGATGGGCTATGCGAATTTCCTCGCAGATGTCAAGAAGGAGCGCCTCTTTTCCATAGAAGTGGATTCAGGCGATGCCGAGGAGCTGGCAAGGAGCTTTGCCAAAGAGCTGGTCAACGAGAATAAAGAGAGCCATAAGGTTCTCATAGATCAGTTGACCTTCGAGGAGGGCTATGTGCCAGTGAAAGTCGCCCTGCATATTGAGGACGGCGAGGCAATATCCACGAGAGAGCGGCTGAGAAACAGGCTTGGATTCGGCAATGTGGTCGATGTCAAGAAAGCAACTATCTGGAAGCTGTATTTCAAGACACTCAAACCAGAAGCAGAGATCAAAGCCAGGGAGATCGCTGAGGAGCTTCTCATCAATCCCCATAAGGATAACTACGAAATATT
>DAONDW010000170.1:0-4031 GCA_035402785.1 Methanothrix sp.
AGGCTTCATTTGCATTGATTCAATAATTTTGTTGAGATGTTTTTGCAGCACTTCGATTCTTTGAAATCGAAAAAGGCGGAATAAATGAAATTTGGAAATAGCAGAGACGACCTGAATGGCTGTACTGGCAGATTTTCTGGCGCGATACAAGGCCAGATCTTCCTAGCAGCATGTCCCGCAGTTGGACTCAGGCCCGCATATTCCCAGGAATGCTTACCCTTAGCACAGGCAAACAGCCTGCAATGCAACAGGGGCATTATTAAAAGGATCTGATTATAATATTATCACTTCTTCTTAAGACCATTGCATTCTTTTCCAATTGCCTCTGCAGCCGGTTGAAGAATATCTTGCGAGAAAGCAGTGAACGCAAATCAACCAGTTTTTCCTATGTGAGCGCATCTCTGAGATGAATCCAGATCAGAGATCAACTGCTTAAATTCAATATGAGGTAAGAATGTCATTTGGTAATTTAAATATCATAGATCCCCTCTGCCAGGCACTGGCCAAGGAAGGATACACCGCACCGACACCCATCCAGGTTCTGGCTATACCACCCCTCCTGAAGGGTAAAGACCTGATGGGCATAGCCCAGACTGGAACGGGCAAGACCGCAGCATTTGTGCTGCCTATCCTGCAAAGGATCTCGGAAGAGCATAAGTTCGTTCAGCCCGGCGTGCCGCGTGCTCTGGTGCTGGCTCCAACCCGGGAGCTGGCTGCCCAGATCGACCAGAGCTTCGCCACTTATGGCCAGTTCCTGCGCTTTCGACATACCGTCATCTTTGGTGGAGTGAGACAGGGCCCACAGGTTAGGATGCTCTCGCGGGGCGTCGATGTCCTGGTGGCCACTCCCGGTAGGCTGCTCGATCTCATGAATCAGGGATTCATCATGCTCAAGGGCGTGGAGTTCTTCGTACTGGATGAGATCGACCGCATGCTCGACATGGGTTTTGTCAAGGACATGAAAAAGATCGTCTCTGCTCTGCCGACAAAGCATCAATCTCTTTTCTTCTCTGCCACCATGTCCAGGGAGACCGGAGAGTTCGCGAAGAAGCTTCTCAATGATCCTGTGAAGGTTGAAGCCGCTCCTGGAGCCAGCACCCTGGAGTGCATCGAAGAGAGGGTTTTCTTCGTGGATCAGAACAACAAGTATCCTCTGCTGCAGGGGCTTCTCAAAGATGAGGATATAGATCGCGCCCTGATCTTCACCCGCACCAAACACCGGGCAGATAAGCTCGCCCAGATGCTTGGCAAGAACCAGATCAATGCAGATGCCATTCACGGCAACAAGTCGCAAAACCAACGCACAAAGGCTATGCAGGACTTCAAATCCGGCAGGCTGCGGGTGCTTGTGGCCACGGATATCGCTGCAAGGGGAATTGATGTCGATGACATTTCCCATGTTATAAACTTCGATCTGCCAAGCGAACCGGAGAGCTATGTCCACAGAATAGGCCGCACAGGACGTGCCGGTGCCAGGGGAATGGCATATTCTTTTTGTGCAGCCGAGGAGCGCAATATGCTGAGGTCCATCGAAAGGCTGACGCGAACGGAGATTGAGTGCATGCCGCATACCTACCATTCCGAAAAGGCCAAGATTGCAGTAGGTGCCGCAGCCGAGCCTGTAACACCAAACAGGTCCAGGGCCACAACAAGAGATCTCCGAAATAGCAACCTGCCAGGTTCCGGTCGAAGGAACCCCTATCCAATGAGAAGACGCTAATTGCCATCGCAGACTGGCATCTAAAGGCTATTTTTCCTATGGCCTATTTTTTTATTAAGAATTCCGCATGGCATGCATTATTTCATCCTTTGGGCATGATACCTGCTCGATGATCATATTGGTTTTTTGAGCATTCATCATTTGCCGGAAAGAAAAACTGGTATCCTTGCAGAAACGTTTCTCTCTTTATACATACGAGTCAATAGAAGACCATCAATTCATGGGAGAGTCATTGATGAAAATCGTCCAGGTAAAAGACATTGTCAGCAAGCCCAACCCGCATAACGTAGACGCCAGAGCCATCAGCGACCGGGAGAGTGCTCAGGTAGTGCACATCACCCTTTTGCCAGGCGAGGCCCTGAAAAAGCACATCACACCAGTGGATGTGATATTCTATGTTCTTGAGGGAAAAGGCGTGGTGGAAATTGGCGAGGAGAGTGCGGAGGCTTCTGCAGACACACTGATTGAAAGCCCTGCCAGGATTGCCCATCGCTGGATCAACGATAGCACCGGCACGCTGCGCATCCTTGTTATAAAGACGCCACGGCCAAAAGAGGCCACCAGAATGCTTTGATTTAAGGACCTGATTCGTTGACTGGAGAGAATTTGCGCATTTTCGGAGGAATTCTGAAATTTCCAAGTTTTATAATAGCGA
The DNA here is from genome assembly GCA_035402785.1 of Methanothrix sp. Lineage (GTDB taxonomy): Archaea > Halobacteriota > Methanosarcinia > Methanotrichales > Methanotrichaceae > Methanothrix. Next base: position 2,376 of record DAONDW010000170.1, read on the forward strand.
TTTCTGTTTGCGCGGGCAAAAATCGGGATACTTTTTCTCCCCAGTCAGTCCTTAAAATGAAATATGACGGGCTTGAAGCCATGAGCCCGCATGCTGCACTTTCAGCCCATCATCTTTTTAATATCCTCGTCAGGAGTACTGATCAGCCGGACATCATACCTGTCCACAAGGATTTTGAGCATATCTTCATTGATCCAGCCAGGAAGAATCGGCCCCAGATAGATTCCCCTGAGCCCCAGAGCGAAGAGAGACCAGAGAATTGCCACAGCCTTCTGCTCCATCCACGAGATCACAAGCGTCAGCGGCAGGTCGTTGATCCCCACGCCAAAGAGCCCGGCGAGAGCTGAAGCTACCTCCACAGCCACGATGGCATCATTGCACTGGCCGAGGTCAATCAGCCTGGGAATGCCCTCGATGTCTCCCAGATCCAGGTCATTGAAGCGGAACTTTCCGCAGGCAAGAGTCAGGACTATCGTATCTTTGGGCAGCTTTTCCACAAACTCCCGGTAGTAATCAGACTTTTTCAGAGGCGCGTCGCATCCACCTACCAAAAAGAATCTTTTGATCTTTCCCTGCTCCACAAGCTGCTTGATCTTGGCCGCATGGGAGAGAAGCACTGATGTGGAATAGCCGGTGGTCAGCACATATTCACCAGGTGCATCAGGCAATTTGGGGAGGCTTTTTGCTTTGGCAATGACCTCTGAGTAGTCGTAGCCGTCGATGTGCCTGACCCCTGGCAGATAAACAGGACCCGTGGCGAACATCCGCTCTCTGTACTCCTCCTTTGGCAAAAGGAAGCAGTTCGATGTGCCGAGGATTGCCATCGGATACTGGGCGAAGAGCTTCTTCTGGTCGAACCAGGCTTTTCCGAGGTTGCCTGCCAGGTTTTTGTACTTTCGAAGTCCCGGATAGCCGTGCGCGGGCAGCATCTCGGAATGAGTGTAGACGAAGACATCGCTTCCCTCCACCTGCTGCAAGAGCCTGTCCAGCGCATGAAGATCGTGTCCTGTGACCAGGATGCCGTGGCCCCTGACTGTGCCTGTCTGCACCTTAACGGGCGTCGGCTCTCCGAAGGTCTCGATGTGGGCCTTCTTTAGCAGCTTCATGGTCCGAATGTTCATCTCCCCGGCCTTTACAGCAAGCTGCAGGAATTCCTGTGGATCGAAGTTGACATTTGTGAGTGTCGAGAAGAAGCCCCTCTCGATAAAAGCATCCACCTCCGGGTCGGTATATCCCAGCTCCCTGGCATGATAAAGATAGGCGCTTATGCCCTTGATGGCGAAGAGCAGGTTATCCTGCAGACGGGCAATGGTTGCCTCCTTTCCACAAACTCCCCTGATGGTGCAGCCTGTGCCCCCTGCTGTCTGGGAGCACTGGTAGCAGAACATATCCGGTTTCTCAATTGCTGCCATTTGTATATCCTCCAAATTCCCTGAGCTTGACGATGATTTCCGATGATTTCCAATAAATTCTTCCAGATGTCATATGGCTTTCAGGGCATATAGACTTGCAGGAATCAGATTGATATCATGCTCCTGCCTTATGGTATACAAAGGATACCAAGATATTTAACCTCGAACGTTTCTCCAGAGATACCATGCAGGAAGGATGCACTGTTAACCTGACAGTCAAGTACATAGCCAGAAAATGGACGCT
>DAONDW010000171.1:0-1963 GCA_035402785.1 Methanothrix sp.
TTTTGGCTTTTCATCATCCAGAGCAGATCTCCCTGAAAGGAGAGAACGCTCCTGCCAAGGTCAAAAGAGAGCGGCAGCCTCTCAGAGGACCAGGTTGGAATTCCCGGCTTCTCGCTTGCAGCCTCGACATAGATCTTTCCTCCGCGCCTGAAGCAAAAGGAATAGCTCTGCCCGCCTACGGAAAAAACGTCTTTTGGCTCCAGCCTCTCCAGATAGCTTTCATCCAGGCGTCCAACCCAGCGTCCGTCCTTTGTGAAAAGATCGCAGGAGAACTGGTCAGCTATCATGCCTGAGTTCGTGTTGTAAATCATGCGAGAGCCGGCTCCTAGCCCAGAGATCATCCTGGTCGCAGGATCGTAGCGAATCCGGGGGTAGATGCTTCTGTCCTTCATGCCAGGAAGAGCAGCCGAAAGATAGAGAACTGCAGACATCAGCTCACCCTCATCCAGGCTCCTGTAGCAGTAGGAGCGGCGCACGACATGAAGCAGCTCCTCAAACAGCCAGCCCCTCTCCAGTGACATTCCGAGGATATGCTGACAGAGCGCGTCCAGGGCATTTTTGGCAATGTGGATTCTCTCGACTTCGCCCCTTCTGGCCTTTTCCAGCATCACAGCGCACTCCAAAATATCATCTTCCTTGAGGGCGATGATCCTTCCCACGACAACCTGATCGAGGCTGTGCCCGCCCCTTCCAAAGCGCTGCAAAAGAGATGCCACAGACTTTGGCGAGCCAATCTGTATCACCAGGTCGATGTGGGGCATGTCTATTCCTAGCTCCAGGGAAGTGGATGTGCAGACCATCTTAAGCTGTCCCTGCTTGAGCCTGCTTTCAGTGTCAAGCCTCGCATCCCTTCCCATCGAGCCGTGGTGACAGGCGGAATTGGCGGCGTCATACGACTGAGGATATCGCTCTCTCATGTTGTTGAGAACCCTCTCAGCTCCGTTTCTGCTGTTGGCAAAGATTAGGGCGCTTCTGTGCTCTGCTACCAGCCTGTGCAATAGCTCATAAAACCTGTCTGAAAGCTCCTTTTGGTCTGTACCGATCAGATCAGGCACCGGACAGCTCAGGCGCAGATCAAAGCTTCTGGAAAAGCGGCAGTCCACAATCTCAACAGCCCTGAAGTTTCCAGCAAGAAAGTCTGCAACTTCCCGAAGAGGCTCAACAGTGGCAGAGCAGCCGATGCGCACAAAGCCTCCATCCTCAGGATTTGACTGCATCTCAATCTCGCCCTGTCCTTTGCCTCCATTCGTTTGCAAAAGCCCATCTTTTCCAGCAGTCTTATTTTTCCCCTGAGGCTCATCTTTTCCCTGAGGCTCAATTTTCCCCTGAAATTCTCTTTTCAGCTCCTCCAGCCGCTCAAGGCTGAGGGTGAGATGCACTCCCCTTTTGGACGCCGCCAGTGAATGAATCTCGTCTACGATCACCCATTTGACAGTCGCCAGCTTCTCTCGAAAGCGCGGCGAGCTCAGAAGTATGGCGAAAGACTCAGGCGTGGTGTTGAGGATGTGCGGAGTGCTCCTGTTCATGCGAGCCTTCTCCTGAGCCGGGATGTCGCCATGCCTGATGGCATGCCTGATATCCTGGACGAAAAGCCCTCTCTCCTTTGCCAGTGCCTGGATCTCTGAAAGTGGCCTTGAAAGGTTCCTGTGAATGTCATTGGCCAGGGATTTGAGGGGCGAGATGTAGAGGCAGTAAACGCTGTTGTCCAGCTTTTCTTCTGCAGCCATGACGAAGAGCTGATTGATTATGGATATGAAGGCTGAGAGAGTCTTGCCTGATCCTGTGGGCGAGCAGATGAGAACGTTTTTTCCCTGCCGGATCAGGGGCACAGCCTGGCGCTGTGGCGGAGTGAAAAGGCAATCATTTGAGCCAAATGCCTCAAGCCACCATTGCCGCACAACAGGATGAAACAGATCCAGTATTGCGATATCCTCGCAGGAAAAATGCTTTTGATCTGGCTGCC
>DAONDW010000171.1:2063-4024 GCA_035402785.1 Methanothrix sp.
GGAAAGACGAGCTGCATCAGCTCTGCTCTGGCCGCAGCTTCCGGAAAGATAGTAGTAGCGGTACGCACAGTATCCCAGATCGATATCTACCTCAATGAGATCAATAAGATCTGGTCGAAGACCAATCATAAGCCTGAGATTGCCTACATGGTGGGCAAGCAGAGGATGTGCCCGCTTGAAGACGAATTTCGCAAAGAGAGCGTCTACGCAGGCTGCGCGCGCCTCAGGGAATGGACCAAGAACTATGTCTCAGCGAGGATCGGCAAAAGCAATGCCAGCTTCTACGATCCATTTTCAGACGTCCTTCCCGATGAGGAGCCAGGCTACAGGACCTTCTGTCCCTATTATCTCAGAAGCCGTGAGGGCTTCGAGCTGAATGGCACCGTCCATTTTCGCAGGTCCAGCAGGGCCCTTGATGTTGTCGAGGACTTGAAGACCAGGATCACTCCACCAACAGGTCTGGAGGAGTCCTGCCAGGGCATCTGCCCTTACGAGATCATGAGCCTCTATGCAAAGGACAGCGACATTGTGATCATGAATTACTCTCACCTATTCTCCCCGGACTTTCAGGATGTCATATTCGAGTGGCTGGAGATGGAGCCGGATAAGGTCACTCTTATCATCGACGAGGCCCACAACCTGGGAGATGCAGTGCGGGCCATGAACTCGCGTCTTCTCACCATGCGCATGATAGACCTCTCTCTGACTGAGCTTGAGAAGTTCGAGGGCACACTCGGCCAGGCAAGGCTCGATGAATCCAGGGAGGATTCATCCTGGAGGCGGGAGGGGATCAGGGTCATACGAATGCTTCTTCCGAGGCTCAAGCGATTTCTGGCGAGCAAGCAGGAGAGGATGGCAGAAGGAGAGGCATTATTGGACGCAGATCTGTTTCGCTCCTTTCTGTACGACGGACTGGACAGTATCGAGGACGCGCTCTCCAATTTCTCGGATATTGCAGTGGCTGTGGCTGACCTGAACCTGGCTGAGGGAGATCGCGAGAACCTGCAGGGAGACATCCAGCCAAGCCTCGCTTTAGTGCTGCTCTTTCTAAATGATGTCGAGACTGCCGAAAGAGACCCATCCTATCTGCGAAAGATCGTGGTCTCAAGCTCCGGCGGCAAAAAGTTCGTCCGCCTGGAGGTCAATAGAATCGACCCGGCAACAAATATCAGGCGCATCACAGACAACATCAATGCGACCATCATGCTTTCAGGAACATTCTCTCCTCTTGAGGCGTATGAGCTGTACTGCCTCGGCGAAGAGAAACGTGCAAAAAAGCTGAGCCTTCCAAATCCATTTCCAAGGGAAAACCGCCTTCTTCTGGCTTCTAAACGGGCCACCACTCAGCTTGAGGCGAGAGATGACAAGGACAATAGAGAGGAGATCTCCGGGCACATCCGCTCGATAATCGAATGCGTTCCTGGAAATGTGGCCATCTTCTTCACGTCCTATCCCATGATGAACAATTACCGGGATGTCTGTCTCTCCTCCTGCAGTCAGGTGAATAAAAAGCTGTGCGTCGAGCCGAGGAGTGCAGATGATGTGCCAGAAGTTCTGCGCGATTTCTTCCGTCTGGCTGGGCAGGGAGGAGGCGTTCTGACTGGTGTGTGCGGCGGAAAGATGGCTGAGGGAATTGATTACAGGGGAGAGGCCCTGAACGGAGTGGCTGTGGTGGGCCTTCCTCTCTCAGCTTACCACGAGATTCAAAAGGAGATCAATTCCTACTACATCAAGAAATATGGCCAGGCCAAGGGCATGCTCATAGCCTATACGCTTCCTGCCATCAATCGCGGACTGCAGGCTGCAGGAAGGGTCATACGCGCAGAATCTGAAAGGGGCGTTCTTCTGTTTTGCGATCGCAGATTTTCCGAAGAGGGACTAGCAGGTGTCAACGGCTTTCTGCCGGATTGGGTTCGAGATGAGCTTTTGCAGGTTGATGCAAAAGAGGGCCGCGAGATGAT
>DAONDW010000172.1:0-4023 GCA_035402785.1 Methanothrix sp.
TCCTCCCCGACTTTTTCTTTAGTACCAGTTTGAAGTTCTATATAAAAGATTCGCTTGTAGAAAATCGCCCAATGAAATGTTTTAAAGGGCCATATTTGTATACAGCCGCGATTATATAGTCTATGGGGGAAGATCTATATAGTTATCCATCAATCAACGGGTTGTGGCGGAAGACAGATGCAGCGACAGACGCAAGCTGAATCGCAATAGGGCAATGGAAATATGCCGCCTCAGGCCGAAGACCTGTTTTGAGGAAGCGGTCAATGCAAACTGCATCCTGAAAAGCAATCACGCCAGGATCTATTTAAACGCCAACGACATTGAAGGGGATCTCTGTTGACATCCAAGATCATCTCAAATAATCTGAATCTCTGGTATGGTGAAAAGCATGCTCTTAAAAACATCTGCCTGGAAATCCCTGATAAAAAAATCACTGCGCTCATCGGGCCGTCAGGCTGCGGCAAGTCCACATTCATTCGCTGCATAAACCGCATGAACGATCTTGTGACCAATATCCGGATAGATGGCCAGGTCCTCTATGAAGACACCGATATTTACGGAAAGGATGTCGATGTCGTGGAGCTGCGAAAAAAAATAGGCATGGTTTTCCAAAAGCCCAATCCCTTTCCCATGTCAATTTATGATAACGTAGCCTACGGACCAAAGATTCACGGGCTGAAGAATGTCGATAAAATAGTAGAAAGGAGCCTCAAGGATTCTGCCCTCTGGGAAGAGGTATCTGAGAGGCTGGACCAGCCTGCTTTGGGCCTGTCCGGCGGACAGCAGCAGAGGCTTTGCATTGCCCGGACGCTCGCCATGAGGCCGGACGTCATACTTTTCGACGAGCCGTGCAGTGCTCTTGACCCAATCTCCACAGGCAAGATCGAAAGCCTCATGGAGGAGCTGAGGGACAGCTACACCCAGGTTATTGTGACACATAATATGCAGCAGGCGGCCAGGATTTCCGACTGCACTGCATTCTTTCTGCTTGGAGAGCTGATAGAGGTAGGTGAAACCAAGAGCATCTTTGAGATGCCCAAGATGAAGAGCACTGAGGATTATATCACTGGTAGATTTGGCTAATATCACTGGCAGATTTGGCTAAGGAAGAAACGGGGTGAGTGGCAGAGGTTTTGAGAGGGAGAGAAGATGAGCCCGTATAGAGAACGCTATCACAGGGAACTAAAAGAGCTAAAAGATCTCACAAAAGAACTGGCAGTGCGGGTTGGGGGAGCAATCGACAAATCTGTAATGGCGCTGTCCAATGCAGATGTCGTTTTGGCCAGAGAGATCATAATGCAGGATCAGGAGATGGATGATCTGAGTCTGGATATCGAGAATTTATGCATGGAGCTTCTGGCTCTGCAGCAGCCGATGGCCAAGGATCTCAGACGCATCGTGGGAATACTCAAGATCTCCATCGATCTGGAGAGAATAGGCGACCTGGCTGTCGATGTGGCCAGAGTGACGACGCAATCGCAGGACAAGATCCTGATAACAAAGCTCGAATATATACCACACATGGCAGAGATCAGCACGAAGATGCTCGACCAGTCCATGCTGGCACTCATGGAAAGCAATGCAGATTTGGCGCGGCAGGTCACCAAATGGGATTATGAGATAGACGGACTTTATGTCAAGGCAAAGACCAAGCTGTTGAAGATAATCATCGAAAAGCCTGATGTGATCAACGAGGGATCGGCACTGCTCATGGTGAACAGACATCTTGAAAGGACCGGCGATCACATCTGCAACATCTGCGAGAGCATAGTCTATATGGTGGACGCAAAGCGAGAACATCTAAATTAGGATCTACTATGGACACAAGAAAGGTACAGAGGACCGGCAAATCGACTTTTATCGTTTCACTGCCCAAGAACTGGGCGACCAAAAACGGCGTCTCTGCCGGTTCGATAATTTACATCAATCAGGCAGACAACGGGGCTCTCACCCTTTCTACAGATCGCTCTGAACGCGATCTGAAGGCGCGCCTGGATATCGGCGACAAGATGGGCGAGCACCTGATCCGAGATATCATCGGCTGCTACGTTGGTGGCTACAGAACAATCGAGGTCATAGCAGGTCACATGTCATCCATGCAGAAGAAGGACCTGCATCAGATTGTCAATAAGCTTATCGGCCCTGAGATCCTGGAGGAGACTATCAATAAAGTCGTCATCCAGGATCTGCTGAGTTCAGAGGAGCTTCAGTCTGAGAGAGCCCTTAAAAGGATCAGGACTGTGGTCAAATCCATGATCTCGGATTCGTTTACGAGCATCTCGAATAACAACGATGAGCTGGCAGCAGATGTGATCTCCAGGGACAATGACGTGGACAGGCTCAATCTTCTCATCTCCCGCCAGTTCACCGAGATTCTGAGGTCAGGCTCAGTCAAGCAGGAGACGCTCAATCCCATCACGGCCTTCAATTACATGCAGGCTTCGTCCAACCTTGAGCGCATTGCAGATCACGCCCATCGAATCGCAGAGATAGCGGGTCAGAAGGGGACCAATCTTCCAGACGATCTCAAAGAAGAGCTATCTCGCATGGATTCGCTGCTTTGCAGCCTGATAGACGATTCCATAAACTATCTGCTGCAGACCAACTCCAATAAGGCCAACGAGCTGATAGACAGAATTAGAGAGATCCAGAGCCATGCAGTGGCAATAGCCAAATCATCAGGCAGCCGGGAGAAATCAGAGATGCTGGTTCGCCTCGTCCTGGCAAGCAGCCTGGAGAGAATGCTCGATTACATCAAGAACATCTCCGAGCTGACCATAAACCTCAGCCATGCCACTCAGTCAATTGAAGTGGCATGATGGCCTGGGAAAGATGAATAAGGATGATAGCTCGGTGTGATGGCCTTGGAATTATGCTTTTTTTGTTTTTCGGTCACGGCATCATGGCAACATTTAAGTCAAAGGAGATGACAACAAAAGGCGATGGCATTTTCCAGAGATAGGCCGGGGTTGAACAAGAATCTGCTGGTCAAGACCATTCAGACGATGAACTCGCACCTGCCATCCAGACGAATCAATTTGACTGATCTTTTGGCCATGGAAAAGCCAGGCATCAGAGGCAAGGACAACGCATTTTTTATCATTGAGAAAGCTGAGCTGGATCTGATCTCCAAAAGCCTGCCCAGGTTTCTCTGGAGCCGCCTGAGGCTTCCAATGTTAATTGAGATGTCTCCTGACTTTGGCAATGGCTCTGCCAGGATTCAGGGTGAGACTGAGGTGGAGCTGGTCTGCAAGATTTTAGGGAAAGATCGGCAGTATTCAAAGCAGATGATAATATATCTGCCGGATGTAAGAGAACTCCGGCGAAAGCTTCCAACAACCACGCAGTATGCATTTATCACCAACCTGCGCGATGCGGGCGACGACTGATCGGCATTTGATCCGGACCGGCTCTTGCGGCAGACGCTGCGACTGATGTATTCTTATCGAATGGGTCATATATCAAATGGCGTTATCAGATGGCGTCTGGAATCAGTATGAATATCGCGAAAAATAGATCTTGTGATAATTATCATATGGGGGATTTTATGGCCGGCGGCAATTTAGCTGAAGGAGCAAGGCTGTTTGCTCAAAAAATGGGTCTGGGTGCATACCAGGAGGCAGCGAAGATCAGGTCTGATTATGGCCTGCCAGATGACATGCTGACAGAGGCAGTTCAGAGAGCCTATGACCTCAATATGAAGAAAGGTGATTATTCTCTTGCGGCTGATCTGGCCAAGAGATATGGGCTGTCCGACGGGCAGCGCCTGGATGCGGCACAGAGATCATTTTCCAGAAAGATGGACAGTGAGTCTTTCCGGGCTGCTGCCGATTATGCCAAAGAATTCGGGCTGCCGGATGACATGGTCCGGGAGGCTGCGGTATCGGCCTTTAATAAAAGCATGAGCTTCAGCCTGTTCAAGAACGCTGCTGAGATTGCAGAGCAGTTCGAGCTTCCTGATAAGATGAAGCAGGAGGCTGCCACCAGATCTTATCAGGAGCATATGCAGGCGGGCCTGTATCG
>DAONDW010000173.1:0-3987 GCA_035402785.1 Methanothrix sp.
GCCTCATACCAGCAGAACTGCAATCAGGCCTGAGAGAAAAACGCCATCGAAGGTTCCGGCTCCGCCGATGCTTGCGACAGGCGCTCCAAGGTCCCTGATCTTATTCAGGTTCATGATGTCTGCGCCAATCAGCGTTCCCAGTGTCCCTCCGACATAAGCCATGAGAAATATGATATCATGAGGTGCTCCGCCAATATAGACCAGAAGAATTGCAGCAAGAGCTGCACCAAGTGGCGGCAGAAGTGCAGGAGTGACAATTCCAAGTCCCCTCACGGGCTTTGCCACCCTGTTGGTCAGCAGTGCCACAAATGCGATGCTGAGAAGAGCATATTGCAGGGACTCAGGAAAGCGAAGTATGAGGGCTATGGAGATCAGGGAAGGAATTACGGCTCCTCCCACATTGACTGCCAGTAGGGTATTGCAGCTCGTCATATCCACAACTGGAACCCTGTAGGATATGCCAAAAGCTCTGACGTACCTCTCATGCACCATTGGAGTGCTGCATTGCAGATTTGTCACAGGAATATTGATGCTGCTCGCAAATAGAGAAGCTAAAAGCACAAATAGGGCCTCGCTCCATGAGAAGCCGATCTTGGTAAAGGCGGTTCTCGCCAGATCCAAAAAGAGCATTCCTACCACGACAAGGATCAAAAATGTGAATATGAGCATGAGAAGAATGCCCACTGGACTGTAAACCAAACGTCTGTCCATGCTCCTATTCTCGTCTCATCCTATAAATTTCTTGACTTTCTATTTGCATTTGCAGCAGTAGCCAGAACATCTATTCGCCAAAACAGCGGTAATGGCTAATTGCTATGGCTGCAGCGGCAATTTGAAGGCATGCAGCGAGATGTCTGGAAAGAACAATAGCAATAGAATGAGAATCAGCGGCTGATGCACCAGATAGATCGCCAGAGAGTTTCTGGACAGAATTGAAAAGAATCTCATCAATCGGTTGCACAATCGATTGCAAGAGATATCTGGCAGAGCGATTCTCCTCTTATAATCCGGATAGAGCACATCTCCAAGACCAATTCCCATCAGGACCACGCCAAACCAGGGAAAAAGCGGGACGTAGTCAAGGGAATAGAAGCCCTTTGGGGCGAGCCCTGCCCAGAGAAGCCAGGGATGATCAACGCTAATTCCATTGAAATAGATTCCAGGCATTATGAACAATAGCCCGAAAAGAAAAGCCCGCCTGTAGTGCCCGATAAACGGATAGACAAACAGAAGCGACAGTCCAATCAAATGCAAAACTCCAAAGACTATGAAGCCCCTTCCAACAGCCAGGTATGTGACCAGGGTGATCGAAAGGGCCAGGGTCATGATCCAGGCGCTGCGCATTGCAAGCTGTCTGAAAAATCGGCTCTCCTGTCCCAAAATTTGGGCGCGGGAGTGGCTCAGGGAAACAGACAGCCCCACCAAAAGCAGGAATAGCGAAACTGTTGTGCGTGCTACTATCAATGGAAGGCCATCTGTTACATCGATCTCATGGATCCTGAGATAGTCCAGGTCGAAGAAGAAATGGTAGATGATCATAAGGATGACTGCAATCCCGCGCAGCAGGTCCACCTCCCAGAAACGGGCAATCGGGCCGTCGACCATAACAGGATTCTCAGATCATCAAATCATCAGATTTCCGAAAATTGATTGAAAGAGACAATCCTTCACAGGATTATCTCGATGTCCAGCTCTTCTGCCAGCTCTTTGTAGCGGTTCCTGATTGTGACCTCTGTGACTCCGGCCACATCAGCAACCTCTCGCTGCGTCCTTCTGTCCCCGCAGAGAATTGAGGCGATATAAATCGCAGCAGCCGCGACGCCTGTGGGGCCGCGCCCTGAAGTCAGCTCCTTTTCAGCAGCCTGCCTCAGGATCTCAATTCCTTTGGCCTGTACCTCGCCCTTCAGGTTCAGACCTGAACAAAAGCGCGGAATATAGTCAATGGGGCTTGTAGGCATGAGCTTTAGCGCCAGCTCGCGGGAGACGAATCTGTAAGTCCTTCCGATTTCCTTTCTGGAGACTCTGGAAACCTCTGCAATCTCATCGAGCGTTCTTGGCACATTGCATTGCCGGCAGGCGGCATACAGGGCTGCAGCGGCCACGCCCTCAATGCTGCGTCCGCGAATCAGGTTCTTGTCCACTGCCTTTCGGTAAACAACTGCGGCTGTCTCCCTCACATTTCTGGACAGACCCAGAGCGGAAGCCATCCTGTCCAGCTCTGAGAGGGCAAAAGCCAGGTTTCTTTCAGTTGCATTGCTGACCCGAATGCGCCTCTGCCATTTTCTCAAACGGTACAGTTGAGCACGGTTTTTGGAGGAGATGGTTTTGCCGTAAGAGTCCCGGTTCCGCCAATCGATCATGGTGGAGAGGCCCTTGTCGTGGATGGTGTAGGTCATGGGCGCGCCGACCCTGGATCGCTTCATTCGCTGGTCGTGGTCGAAAGCCCTCCATTCTGGCCCCTGATCGATGAAATTCTCGTCGATGACAAGCCCGCAATCAGAGCATACCAATTCCGCCCGCTCATAGTCGCGCACGAGTGTGTGGCTGCCGCATTCCGGACACTCCACCGTGAACTTCTCGAACTCGTCAACCTTCTCTTTCTCGCGCTTGAGCCTTGTCTTCTCCCTCAGCTTTTCAGGCTCAGCCCTCTCTATCTCTCTCAGCTTCTCAATTTCTTCCACTTGCTATCTCTCCCCGACGCCTCGTCGAGATACAGCTTCTTCCCGACGTGGGCAGCGGCATCTACACCTCTATTTGGTCTAACGACGACATACGGATGGTTTATGGGGCCAAATATATCAAAAACCCTTCCTACCCTGGTCCTCTTCTGATCTACAACCCAGGAATTCGTTCTGGGTATATCTGTCTCGCTTCCAACAACCTCTTCGATTCGAACGATCAATTTATTCTGCACGGCATGAAGAGCGGTGCCTAATCTCTTCAAAAGGCCACCTCATCTATATAGATACAGACCTAATATTTAAGCCTTCCGAAAACCATTTATAAATGTCTGTTTCCGGCTCGGCCTAAAGGTTTATCATCTCATGCCGGTAACCTTCAGTTAATGTTCGAGCAGCTTCCCACAGTCCCAACCTCTCAGGAGCTATTGGATAAATCCTTCCGGCGAGCATCACGTGCCGCAGACAACGAGGCCATGATTCAAAATGCCGGCAATATTCTCTCAGACAACCTCAGCAACCTGATTCGAAAATTCCCATCCTTTGAGAATCTGCCGTCCTTTTACCGGGATATGGCAGATATAATGGCGGGCGTGGATCGCCTCAGAATCAGCCTCTCCAGATTGAGCTGGGCATCGGCCCAGATCAGAGACATCACAAGAGAGTCACTATTCAAGATCAAGCGCTCTCGCGGTCTGGATAGCACTCCAGTTCGAAAGGCGGCCTTCGGACGCTTCTCTTCAGTCATGAGGTCCATCGAGAAGGACATGCTCTTCCTGAACGAAGCCAGAAACCTTTTGAGAAACATTCCGTCCATTGATCCAATGGTCCCGACCATTCTCATTGCAGGCTATCCGAATGTGGGCAAATCAAGCTTCATCGTTCGCATTACAGGAGCCAGGCCGGAGATCGCCAGCTATCCATTCACAACGCGGGGAATCTATGTGGGCCACTTTTACCGGGGAGAGCAAAAATATCAGGTCGTGGATACTCCCGGTCTGCTCGACCGTCCAATGGCGGAGAGAAACGATATCGAACGGCAGACAGTAGCTGCTTTAAGCCATTTGAGAGGTGTGGTCCTTTACATACTCGATCCGAGCGAGCATTGCGGTTATCCGCTTTCCTCTCAGCTTTCGCTCGCTGAAGACCTCAAGAACTGGATAAAACTGCCTGTTCTGATTGCAGCCAATAAAGCAGATATTGTTGAATACGGTGCAGATAAAGATGTTCTTCAGATGTCTACGGAGACCGGTCAGGGAGTAAACGATGTTTTGGATAGGCTTGTCAGCCTGCTTGAATCGGTAGATCC
>DAONDW010000174.1:0-1912 GCA_035402785.1 Methanothrix sp.
GCGCTGCAGTTTAGCATGAAGATCGCCGCCAGCAGCAAAAGCACAATCCTATTATCCATTCTTTGCATGAACTGACATCCCCTGAAGGCCCCTTCACCCTTCTCAATCATTTCATAAATTACAATATATCTTAATCTAATTGTTATTTAAATTTATAGATTGTTCTGGCATCGCCATGAATTCACATGAAGTCTGCAAGGCCCGTCTGCTTGGCCCGATCGTTCTTGAAGAGGGAGTTGATCTCAATCTTCAAAAGCTGTAGCCTCTGCCTGGTATAGCTGCTCACCCCATATTCCTCAGCGACTTTGATGGACACGTCCAGATATTTTCTCACAGATCCTTCATGCACAGTCAGAATCATTCTGCCGCCGCATTTTGGACAGGTCTCCTTCAGAGGTGGCCTGCGGTATTTGGCTCCGCATTTGACGCAGCGCACCTTCTGCTTGGAGAAGGCATGCAGATTTCCAATGAGGTCCGGCAGAAAATGAGAGTTGATGACCCTTTCAGCCACGTCTTTTTCGTCCACAGCCCGTATCATGCGCGCCAGTTCAAGTTGCGCATCCATTTTATCAATCATTGTCTCAAGTGTCTTGTAGGCGCTGTTCTTCGGCCCTGCTGCAATGTCGGTTGTCGCATGGCTGAAGTTGAAGCCCTCGTACTGGGCGTCTTTTCCGAGCCTCTTGGAGACCAGGTCGAATTTGCCCTCCAGATCCTTGGGGCTTGCGTTCTTGAGGGTGGCCTCATAGAACTCAAGGGGATAGACAGGCGTCAGATCCAGGTTATGAGCCTCCTTGTCCACCTCTGCGGGATTCAGAATAGTGGTCATGACCAGACAGGCGTCCATCTTTCCGCCTCGCTTGGCAGGAAGATACGACATGGAGAAGTTGATCAGGGCATCCATGAGCAGCATCACGCAGTCCTCATCTCCATCGCAGTTTCTGCGCTTGGCTGCATGAAAGAATGGATGGCCAAAGCCTGCTGATGCCGGGCTGTAGCCTATCAGCCGGCAGAGAACTCCTGCCGATGTGTGCGGGGCAAGGCCGACCATGAGTATGCCTATGAGATCATCCGGAGTAGTCGCATTGTAATAGGGTTCGAGCCCATAGAACTTGACCAAAAGCTCGTCAATGAACTGGGCCACCTTCAGCATGTAGTCTCCGGCATCCTTCGCAAGGATTATGTCCTGCACTCGCAGCTCGCAGACCTGGTCTGATGATGTCAGCGGCTGGCCGTGCATGTCCACATCGTATCCCATCTCCCTGAGCTTCTCAGGGCCTGTCCCTATTTCATCAGGCCGGAAGTGCGTGAGCGGCAGATCTGTGAGATCATATCTGACTGTTCCATCTTTGAATATGTTCACTCCGTGCTTGGCCCTCAGTATGCCTTTTTCAAGGGGCTCCGGAGTCTTGTCCCGTGATGAGAGGCCGAGCACTCCCTTCAGGGAATCCGGCTCGCGCTCACCCAGATTTTCCAGGGCCTGATGATACAGCTTTTTGACATCGATCTGCATCGTGGCCACAGCCGTGGTCACCTCACCGCATTTGGGGCATTTCTCTTTAGCAGGGATGTTGCATTTGGGGCAGACTCTTTTCTTCTCGGTATGGCCGCCGCACTCGCACCTGAAGGAAAAGCCCTCCTTTCCGCATTTCAGACAGACCCTTCTTTCGATCTCTACATCGATGATGCCTGTGGTGTTGGCAGTATCGTGTTTTGCTGCCTCCAGGACCGAACGGGATTTGCCGCCAGCTTCACCAGTCGGAAATAGCACATGAGGCGGAGGGCGCATCAGCCTCTTATCCGACTTCTCTGGACGGCCCATGCGAGCGCCGATGCGTGAGGGTGCGCGGGCCCGGACGACCAGTCCGCTGATGCGGTTGATGGCTTCAAGGGTCGTCTCTTCCTTTTTTCCTGC
>DAONDW010000174.1:2012-3986 GCA_035402785.1 Methanothrix sp.
GAATTCTGATCCGGCCCGGACCCTGTTTCCATTCTTCCCTGAGACAATGCAGTCAGAGCCAGGCGTTTGTATTCTGCGAGCGAAAGGTCATGCCAGAGATATGTATGAGCCGGATGCAGCGGCACGCCATATTTTCGGGACAGGGAAATGGCCTCATCTCCGCTGATGGCCTCCTTTCCAGTGGGGTCGCCTCCTGCGTTTTTCAGCTCCAGCTCCCACCATTCAAAAGTATATGATGCCTGGGCCAGAGGTTTGTTGTTTTCGAGGAACTCGCCGTAGCTGATGAGAATCTCGCCCAGGTCCAAAATCCTGGATACATGGGCTTTGAGAGCTGCCTGAATGCTTCGAGGGTCCTTGCAGCTTATGGGCATCCAATCCAAAATATCCCTGTCTGAGTCAAAGCGCACCACATCTCCGTTGAGAAGGCGCACCGTCGGACCCTCAATTGAGCTGACTGGAGCCACTGCTGCTGCCTTTCCGGGCTGCTCCACCTTGATCTGGGTCCCGGCTGCCATGAACTCTCCGAGGAGAAGCATCGTGGCAGGATTGATGCCTGCAGCGGCAAGGCCTGTGTTCCTGGCCCGGCCATAGCGCAGGCGGAAGCCTCCGGGCCTTGAAGGATGGGAGAAGACTGGCCTTCCGGCTATGAGGTCTCGCAGAAATTTGGGCGTTGAGTCTCCGCCTTCCTTCTTGCCGTCAGCCAGTGAATCAAGCCACTCCCAGCCAGAGATCTTGAGCTTTGAGACATGCTTTTTGAGCTTAGGCCTCTTCAGGGCTATGCCCTCTGCCGAGACCAGGGCTATGCCGCCTCGAACCCGGTTTGTCTCGATTCTTGGAAGATCCCTGTATCCTGAAACCTCCTCCTCCTCGGTGGGCTCTCCATCGATGCAGATGGGGCAGTTTCTCACAATAGTCCTGATCTCGTCGTCTGATGGAGAATACTGCAGTCCTGCAACCCTCTTGTAGACGCCGATTTCCTCAACATAGCGCTCGACCTCCTCAGGTCTTGGCTTCCAGGGTGCAATGCCAACAGCCCGTCTCACGTAGTCGGCAACCAGAACCGAGAGCGCCTGAGCTGTGCCTCCGGCTGAACGAATGGGCCCTGCATAATAGACCTTGAGGTAATCTGTGCCATCATCGTTCTTTCCGAGGTCCACCCTCGCGATTCCCTCGATAGGAGCAGCCACCACTCCTTCGGTCAGCAGGGCCACTGAGGTTCTGATGGCGTTTTCCACCGACTCGATTTTAGAGGCTCCAGAGCCAAGCCTTCCCTCAGCAAAGTCCACGCCGATAGCAAGAGCTGATTCCTCGCGGCTCATGCCCTCTTTTTCCATCTCCCTGATCCTGGCTGCGATGCCTGGAATGCCTATCAGCTTCTCGACCCTCTCAGCCAGGTCCACGGCGAGCGGAACCTCCACGTCTCTTGTGGGGTCCAGGCCCCGGCTCCGCGCGGTTTTGGCTATCTGCATGGCCTCATTCAGGCCATTTTGCATGAAATCGAAGTACTCAGAGGTGTTCATGGATCACTCTGATGTCCAGAGGTTGAGGCCAGTGATAAAATCCAAAGTTCTGTTCAGCTTCTTGCCCTTCAATTCCTGAAGGCAGAGCTCGGCTGCAAAGATGCTTCCACGCACGAGATGTCCGGCCCATACCAGGCCCCGCCCGTTTGCCAGAACTGCGTGGGCATGCACAAATGGCTGCCCTTCGAGAAGAGAGATGTTGCCTGAACAGGATGCCAGTTCGACCGGCTCCTCAACGGCAGAGACATGGTACTCATGTGAGGCCTGATCGTAGCAGCCGAGGTCAGCGCGGGAAAGAGCGCCGATGACATTAAATGTGGCGGCCTCGATTTGTTTTTCTTTTGCAATCTCTGTGATCTGGCTGACGATCTCGGATCCGTGGTCAAGCCTGACCAGAAGGCTCCGGCCCAAACAGGCGTCTTGAATAAGCATTTCCTTTGCAGTCCCCTGGATG
>DAONDW010000175.1:0-3951 GCA_035402785.1 Methanothrix sp.
AGGCTGGCCGCGCTGGTGCTTGGCGGAATGGCACCTGACCTGGACGTCCTTTTTTCCTGGTTAGGCAGCATCTGTCCCGCATCGCTTCTATTTGTGCATCGAGGTATCACACATAGCTTATTATTTGGCTTTTTCTTCGGACTTCTCGTTTTATATTTGGCAGCCCTGCCACGCATTCGTGGCCTTCTTGGCCGCTTCATCAAATACGATCTTGACCTATCCCTGGAATCGATCACCTTAGTCTATTTCGGTGTTCTGATGCACCTGATATTGGACTTTACGACTACCAAAGGCATTCCTCTGATATATCCAATGGCAAAATTGCGTTATTCGGCTGATATCTTCTACCAGATTGAGCCAATTCTATTGCTATTCACACTGGTCATCCTGACAGCTCTCCTGCGCGACCGATCCCTGATCAGATTCAGAAAAAGCCTGTTTGTGTTGTTCCTGGTTTTTCTGCTGCTGGTAGGAGGCATTCGATTGGAGGGCAAACAGGCTGCTCTTGACAATTTCACAGGTGAGAACGCAGTGGCCTATCCGGAGCCGGGCCTCTTCTCCTGGGCACTCATTGAGGACAGAGGCGACCGGTATTTGGCTTCGGAATACGACTTTATCGATGGCAACATAACCGGATGGACGATGTTTCCCAGGCTGCATGTGGCATCGAATCTGGATGAGGCAAAAAAGGAGATCGGCATTGCAGACGGGCAAAATCAGGTGCAGCTCTTTCGCTGGAGAGCCTATGCAGTAGCCATAAATGCAACGGAATCCGAAAACGGTTCCTGGCTGATAGAGTATTACGATCCCATTGTCAGGTTGCAGACTCAAGAAAAATCAAGGAATATTTTGAGATTGCCCTCGAGCAACTTCGGAGCAGTCCGGGTGACTGTGAAGGATGGCGTGGCAGTGGTGATGGATTGAAGGATTGAGCCTGAATTATGGCTTCAATCCTTTTGCAGCCAGCTATTTCTTGCCGCAGATGAAAATCATTGAAAGCACCTTTTAAAATCCAGCTCAGATAATCCATTTTGGCATCAAATACATGCATCATTCCCGGTTAGGGCCTAAAAGCGGCTCAGGTGCCCGACCACATTTAAGGAGAATCGGTCCAAATTGCCTTGCCTTCTGCGCGAAGGCACTACCCGGCATCCGAATCATTGATCACCTATTATCTCCATACCACGCCTATGAACTCCAAAATTACTGCCAGGAAAAACGCCATCGTTTCCTGGACTGGCGGAAAGGACGGCTGCTACTCCTGCTACCTTGCTATGAAAGGCGGCTACAAAATCACCCATCTCCTGCATTTCACCAACAAGAAGAAGACAGGCTCTCATGAGCTGAATCCTGCGCTGATCAGGGCTCAGGTCGAAGCCATTGGAATCCCTCTGCTGCAAAGGGATTTTTATTCATACGAGGAGGAGTTCAAGAGAGCTGCCATGGACCTCACCGCCCAGGGCGAGAGATTTGACGCCGCGGTTTTCGGTCACATCGAGACGCACAGGCCGCTTGTGGAGAGAATTTGCCAGGAGCTCGCAATTGAGCTGGTTCTCCCAATCTGGAAGCAGAACTCCGAGAGCCTAATCAAAGAGATCCTTGCGGCAGGATTCGATGTGATGCTGGTCAGCGTGAGAGACGGCTTTTTGGGCAGAGAATGGCTTGGCAGAAAGATAGATGGACGATTCCTGGAGGACCTGAAGGCTGCCAACAGCTCAGTAGATCCATGCGGCGAAAACGGTGAGTTTCACACGCTGGTCCTCGACGGACCGATTTTTAAGAAGAGGCTCAGGATCACAGGCACAGATCCGGTGCACAGGGATGGCTACTGGTTTATAAACATCACGAGCTTTGGCCTGGAGGAAAAATAGCGTTTTTAAAAAATGGTTTAAAAAAATATTTTTAATAGCTTTTTGATTTGCTTTTTAAGATTGAACTTAGAAAATTTTTAAAAGAAATATTATTCCTCACACCTGCCAGATATCCCTCGGCATCTGCGTGAGGCAAATGGCTCCTTTTGGCGTTGTCAGGAAGGTGTCCTCGATTCCGAGCACTCCTTTGTCAGGATAGATGATCTTTGGCTCAATGGCAATTGTCATATTGTCCTTCAGCTTGTGCTCCAATGGCCCGATCACCGGATACTCATCAAGCTCCAGGCCCACGCCATGTCCCACGAAGCCGCACTTGCCACCCACAGGCCCTCCGAGATTATCCTGATAGCCTAGCCTCGCTCCTGTGGCCTCAGACAGCTCGAATATCTCTTTTCCAGTCCTTCCTGCAGAAAGCTGCCCTGCAATTGTCTCTTCGATCTCGCATGATGCCTGATAGGCGTCCTGCAGATCCTTCTCAAGCTTGCCAATCGAGAAGATGCGTGTGGCATCTGCAATATAGCCGTTGTAAATGCCAACGCTGTCAACGAAAATGGGCTCATGCCTTTTTATTTTCCCAAATCCGGCTCCCTGCGGAAATAGTAGCGACGTGCCCTTTCCGCCCGTGGGCGAGGCCAGAAAGCTTGGGAAGGCCGCCTGGGGCCCTGACATGACATGGCCCAGAGGGACAATGCTGTTGAACCTGCGGAAACGCAGAGACCCCTGGTGACCCAAATTTCGCATAACCGACTCAAGGCGGCAGATAAGATCGACCTCGGTCATTCCCTCCACAAGGAAATCGGGAATTGATGAGAGGCCCTTCTCGAGCATTCGCGCAGCCTGTCTGATCAGGCCAAGCTCAAATTCAGATTTGACAGAGCGAATGTGCCTGATCTTCTCAGCCACATCCACAAACCTGGCATCCTCCAGGGCTTTGCCGACTCTGAAGTAAAAGCTGCAGGGCAGAACATCCATCTCCAGGCCGATAGTGGCCTTTTCGGAGACGCCGAGATCAGACCTCAGATTCCTCATGTTCTTGAGAGGTCTGACATCGAGCGGCGATTCCTGAATGGCCCTCTCAAGGCTTCTCTTCATCATGACCACCGGCTCGCCGTCCCTTGGAATGTAGACCAGACCATCCTGAGCTGTGCCTGAAAAATAGCACATGTCCACAGCGTGAAACAGGAGCGCTCCCTCCATCTCGCCCATCTGCGCCTGCAATGTCTTTATTCTGCTATCTATCTCTGACCTGGGAAAAAGAACATACTCCATCCAATCTGCCTCTATCATATCCTGAATCGCCTGACTGAAACGGTTAGGCAGATTTGATTTATCCTTTATAGAATTAACTGACATACAGGCAAAGATACATAAAGAAGCCCGGAATACAATAAGTCGATCGAAAAGGCCTGCAGACCATAGAGGATGAAAAAATGAAATTGGCAAGCATTCTTCTGCTCATAGTATTGCTCTTATATTCATTTCCAGAGACCAGAGCCGTTGAAGCTGGTGTAATAGCTGAGCCCAGCATGCCTGTTCCCAATATGGACATGCCAAAACCGCATATTACCAAGCCCATCACAGACGCAACTGTCAAGCAGGCAAATCAGAATGGCAGCTCAAGCCTCGCCGATAATAAGTCCAGCAACATCGATAAAAGCGAGAGCCAGGAGAATGATGATGAAACATCCAGCATTGCAGGAAAATGGAAGATAAAATTCGAAGAAATGAAGAGCACATCGCTTGATCTGACATTATGGTCAATGAGCGGAGAGCAGGTAATGGGCTTTGGAACTCTAAAGATCTCCGGAGCCGATACATCCATGACTGCTAGTGGATCGCTCTCAAATGATCAGCTTGTGCTGGCAGTCAAATCCGCACAGGAAGAGCTTGGAAGCCAGAATTACAAACAATGCGATCTGGATCTTTATGTAGCCAATGAGACCCTCACGGGAACATATATTCTGAGCCTGGGAGCTGAGCCCGGCATCAGCGGAAATGCCACAGCCACAAAATCCTAGCGCATCAGAATAGCGAACTCATTTTTTTGCTTTCTTGCTGCAACTTTGAAGAGCTGAACCCA
>DAONDW010000176.1:0-1800 GCA_035402785.1 Methanothrix sp.
TCATATCATTATGATACAAAGTTTTATTACTAAATAGCACAAACATGTTGAATACATAACTAAAATATGATTAATTCGCGCACAAAGAATATCAAATCCCTCAATGTTCGCTCCGGGGATATTCGATGAATGCGCAGCGATGAAGGAAACATGTCTGCCATGAAGCCTCTTCCAAGCCATGCCCAAGATGCATCGGATCACATAATTCAGCTTGATCGATTGATAGAGAACATTCCAGATGTTCTGTGGCAATATGAAACAGATGGCAAAGGAGGCTGCATTGGATCTTACATTTCGCCTGTCGCAGAAAGGATGCTTGGCCTGCCAGACGGCGCTCTTCAAAATGGATTTGCAGATCTCTTTGTCTATGTCCATCCTCAGGACCTTGCAGCCTTGAAGCAGCATCTTTTGGATGCCGCAAATTCTCAGGAAACAGAGAATAACCTTGATTTCCGCCTGCAAAAAGCTGATCGCACGATGCTCTGGGTTTCTTCTAAAAGCCGGTCTCTTCCAGAGGAGAACGGGCGGACCAGGATATTTGGAATCATAAGCGATATTACCCTGCAAAAGAATAGGCCTCAGGATTTCGAAAAAAACCAGGCGCGCTGGCAGTTTGCCCTCGAAGGAACGGGCATCGGAATCTGGGACTGGAATATCGAAGAAGACCGGGTCTTTTATTCTCCTCAGTGGATCGCCATGCTGGGGCACAGGCCGCAGGATGTGGGAGATTTGCTCGATGAATGGAAATGCCGCCTGCATCCAGATGATCGCGATATATGCTGGCAGAAGCTGCAAAGACACCTTCGAGGAGAGACTCCCATTTATCATGATCAGCATCGCGTGCGGCTAAAGGGTGGCAGCTACAAATGGGTCCTGGATCGCGGAAAGGTCATGACGAGAGACGGAGAAGGCAATGCGCTGCGTTTTGTCTGTACCCAGTCGGATATAACCGAACGGAAACGGGCAAGGGAGATGATCTGGGCGCGGTCTGCGGAGCTTGCCTGGATGCTTAGAAGCATGATGAATGCGTTCATAGTCTGCAAGTCGATTTTCGATGATCAGGACAGATTTTGCAGCTATCGTTTTGAATATATTAACGATGCCTATGAGAAAATTGCCGGGGTTAGATCAGAAGAAGTGCTCGGCAAGAACATGTTTGAGGTCTGGCCGGATACCGACCCGGAATGGATTGAGCATTATTCTCACGCAGCCATTACGGGCGAGCCTGTCACATTTGATGTTTTTCTCAAGCAGACTGGAAAATACTGCCACTGTCACGTCTATCGCCCATGGAAAACGCCTGAGCGGTTCTGCATGATTTTCGACGACATCACCGAGCTGAAACGAACAGAAGAGGCGCTCATATTAGCAAAGGATGCTGCAGAAGAGGCAGCCCTTGCCAAGTCGCAGTTCCTGGCCAATGTAAGCCACGAGATCCGCACCCCTCTAAACGGCATAATCGGCATGACCGGGCTTTTGGCAGATACAACTCTGAATAGTTCGCAGCGTGAATATGTTCAAATTGTACGAATCAGCAGCGAGTCCCTTCTCTCCATCATCAATTCCATCCTTGATTTTTCAAAGCTTGAGGCGAAAAAGATGGCCCTGGAGATGCTCGACTTCGACCTGCAGGACACACTGGCGGAGGCCAGGGGATTGCTCGCAAATGCAGCATCAGAAAAAGGAATTGGTCTGTCCACATCTGTGGATCTGGATGTGCCATCTTATCTGTCCGGCGACCAGGGAAAGCTGCGCCAGATTCTGGTCAACCTTCTCTCCAATGCAGTGAAGTTCACCATT
>DAONDW010000176.1:1900-3950 GCA_035402785.1 Methanothrix sp.
TGATAACTTTGAGGTTTTCTGTATCAGATACTGGAATAGGGATTCCGCAGGATCGCATGAATGTTCTTTTTTTGCCGTTTTCTCAGGTGGACAGCTCAACCACGCGAAAGTATGGAGGAACTGGGCTTGGGCTTGCCATTTGCCGGCAGCTTGTGGAGCTGATGGGTGGAAGGATCGGAGCTGAGAGCAGAGTGAATATAGGATCTACCTTCTGGTTCACTGCAAATTTCAAAGCAAGGACGAAAAATGGCGATGGAGTCTGTCTTGCAGAAGGAGAGGCAAGCAGCCATCAGCATGAGCACATCCCATGCGGATCTGATCGCCCTGGTAATTTCGGATCCTTTTTCCTTCCCGGACGCTCTGAACAGATGATTGCACCAAAGACACCAGAACAGATGACGGCATCAATCATACTCGATAGAAAGCATCGCATCCTTGTGGCTGAAGACAACCCGATAAATCAAAAGGTTGCTCAGGCGATGATTGAGAAATTGGGCTACGATGTGGATATAGTGGCCAATGGTCTTGAAACCCTCGATGCCCTGAGATTGATTCAATATGATCTGGTATTGATGGACTGTCAGATGCCTGAGATGGACGGCTTTGAGGCCACTCGCCGCATCCGTCTGGAAGATTCCGGAGTCCTCAACAGCCATGTTCCAATTGTTGCCATGACAGCATCAGCAATGTCTGATGATCGGAATAGGTGTCTGCAGTCGGGAATGAATGACTTCATTGCCAAGCCCGTTCATATTCAGGAGCTGCAGAAAATGCTTGCTGCATGGCTGAGAGAAAAAAGAAATATATAAGAATAAGCAATAATTCATCAGAGATCAAGGCACGCAAAGGATTAAAACAGGTGTAAGAGCATGAAAAAAATGACAATTTTGGTTTTATCTTCATTTCTCCTGGTGTTTATCTGTCAATCTATCGAGCCAATTGAGATCAGCCAGGAGACCGGCATGGCTGTTCTCGCCAATGTTACTCCTGATGAAGGAAATCAATCTATAGCTAACGCTTCAGCAGCCGAAAACCAGAGCATTCCTGTTGAAAATGCCACCAAGAGCAGCAATGCGGACTCAGGATTTTGGAGCTGGGGAAAAATTCCCCTGGGATATCAACTTGATGAAAAAAATGGTACAATAATCGAGCAGTCTGGTGAAGAATGGAAGCCCAGCATTTAAAGAGCTAATGATTTGATGCCAGAAGCTGATAAGAGGATCAAGGGATTGATGCTGGCGATATGCGCCATAGTTCTGATCATCGGATGGCACTCTCTGTCCAGCAGCACTCCTGCCACGGTCAGCGGCCAGGAATGGACTGTGTCCGATCAGGGAATTGTGAAGTACAGCATCGGCACACCGCAATACAACATAAGCCAGACCAGAGAGGATGGAAACGGCACTGTTTCACTTGTCCAGTTTGACAGTCGCGGAACACTGATGGAAGGCCTCTTGAGAGTGCCTCATCTGCCACATTCGAAGACAACTGAAAACAAAAGCAGCGGCATCGATGAGACAATTAACAGGCCCATTGCCGGAATCGTTCTGCTGCCCGGAGCCACTGTGACAAAGGAAAAAGAGCAGGGCCTCGCCAGACGCCTGGCCGATCTGGGATATGCGAGCATTGCTCTTGATCAGAGAAATCTGGGTGGCATAAATCCACAGGCAGATTTGCAGCTATTTCTGAAGGGCGTAGAGCCGACAGAGCACAGGATGATCTATGATGCCCTGGCTGCAGCCGAAATCCTGCGGCTTCAACCTGAAATCGATCCAAAGCGCATAATCTATGCAGGAGAGAGCAACGGAGGCAGATTTGCAATCATTGCCTGTGCCCTGGATCCTGCTTCCAGAGGCGTCCTGGCCATCAGCACCTGCGGCTATGGAACAGATGCAGCGATCGCCTCTGCTGGAGGAAATCTCGATAAAGATGCAGCCAGATTCTATCGCTCCATCGACCCGGACTGCTATCTGAACCAGATTTCTCCGAGGCCTCTTGCCATGATTCACTCCAGGAACGATACCGTAATCGCCTACGACCTGGCAGAGCA
>DAONDW010000177.1:0-2520 GCA_035402785.1 Methanothrix sp.
TGTGCTTTGAAAAAAGCCAGAGAAATGAGATCAGGGCCGCGAAGAAAAAGACGCCCGTCATCGACCTTCCACTGGGAGCCACAGAGGACCGGGTGGTCGGCTCCCTGAATGTCGAGAGGGCAATCAAGGAGGGCATCAAGGCTCTGGAGCCGGGAATCCTTGCAGCCTGCAACCGTGGCATTCTCTACATCGACGAGGTCAACCTTCTCGATGATCATGTGGCAGATGTGCTTCTCGATTCAGCAGCCATGGGCGTGAACATCGTTGAGAGGGAGGGCGTGTCCGTCGCTCATCCTGCACATTTCATCCTCGTCGGGACTATGAATCCGGAGGAGGGCGAGATCAGGCCGCAGCTATTGGACCGCTTCGGTTTGCAGGTGACTGTCTCCGGAATTGAGGACGTTGAGAAAAGGATGCAGATCGCCAGGATGGCTGACGCCTTTGATCTTGATCCTGAGGGATTTGCAGCCTCCTGTCAGGCTGAGCAGGATCGGATGATGAACAGGATCATTCAGGCCAAGAAAGCCCTGAGCCGTGTGAGCATGGACGATAGTCTTCTCAGGACCATTGCAGCCACCTGCATAGATCTCGGAGTCAAGACCCACAGGGCCGAGATAGTCATCTCCAGGACAGCCAAGACCATTGCAGCCTTTGAGGACAGAAGCGAGGTTGTCCCGAAAGACGTCAGGAAGGCCATGGAGATGGCCCTTGCACATCGCATGAGAAGCCGGCCATTTGAGCAGCCAACCCTGAACATGGAAAAGCTTGACAAATCCATGGAAAAGCAAAGGCATGAACATCACAATAATGCGATCAGAGCAGGCATCAGAGCAGGCGTTTGAATCAATTTTCAGGAGCCTTTTGATGAGCAAGATGATAGAGATATCCGGCCTTGCCAAGGACTATTCCGGAAAGAAAATAATTGACGGTCTGAATCTGGAGGTCGAAGAGGGAGAGCTCTTTGCCTTTCTCGGACCAAATGGTGCAGGCAAGACCACAACAATTCGCATTCTGACTACTCTCACAAAGCCATCATCCGGCAGGGTTCTGATCGACGGCATAGATGTTGTCAGGGATCCAGCTAACGTAAAATCCGTGTTTGGCATAGTCCAGCAGCACCTCAGCCTGAACAGGGATCTGACAATTGCTGAGAACCTCGAATTGCATGCGAGGCTTCATCATCTCACCCAAAAGGAGAGAAAAGAGAGGATTTCCGATCTCCTCGATTACGTGGAGCTGTCGGATCATGCTGGATATCTCATCGATGATGTTTCAGGGGGCATGAAGAGACGTGCTATGATTGCAAGGGCCCTGATCCACAGGCCGAAGCTGCTTTTTCTCGATGAACCGACAGTCGGGCTCGATGCCCAGACGCGCCGCAAAGTATGGGATTTGATTCGCAAGATGAACTCAGATGGCGCAACCATCTTTCTGACAACGCATTACATCGAGGAGGCCGAGGCATTGTGCAGGCGAACTGGAATAATTCATCATGGCAGCCTCATTTCCCTTGGCGCTCCAATCGATTTGAGAAGGAAATTGGGATTGATTGCTGTCGAGATTCAGACAGACGGAAACGGCACTGAATACAGGTACTTTTCAGACAGATCAAAGGCAGCGGAGTTCATTTCCGGGCTGCCTGACAGGGAGAAGGTGGTTATGCGAGAATCCAATCTCGAAGATGTTTTCATTGAACTGACGGGCCAGAAGGTTCTGGGGGATCTGAGATGATCGCAATTGATGCTTACAGCATCCTGTGGGCTGATCTTGTGACTCTCAGGCGTCGCTGGACGAGATATCTGGTCACGACCCTGATCAGTCCGCTGCTCTATCTGGTGGCCTTCGGATGGGGTCTTGGGAGGGGAATCAGCCTCAATGGCACGAGCTACCTTGAATTCGTGGTGCCTGGAATCATAGCCCTCACTGCCATGACCACAAGCTTCAATGGGGCCGGAACCAGGCTCAATGTGGATCGCATCTATTACAGGAGCTTTGACGAATGCATCATGGCACCAATCTCGCTTTATTCGCTGTTGCTAGGCAAAGCTCTGATAGGCGTTGTGAGAGGCATAATCAGCTCTGCAGCGTTTCTCGTAGTGGCCATGCTGATTGCGCCATCGATTCGCATAGGTCCGATGTTTCTCCTGGGACTTTTGCTCACATGTCTTGCCTTTTCATTTCTGGGAGTGCTCGCTGCATTGCTGGCAAAATCGCATGAGGACATGGGGACCTTCAGCAGCATCGTCCTTTTGCCAATGACATTTTTGGGGGGCACATTCTTCTCGGTCTCGCAGCTTCCAGTGGCTCTGAAGTATGTGCTTTACCTGTTGCCGCTGACTCATGCAAGCCTCTGGCTTCGAGCCGCAACTCTGGATCAGGCGCTTCCTTGGGCATCATTCCTGGCGCTCTTTGCCTACTTCCTCGCATTCATGGCTGGCGGCATGATGGTGATGAAGCGTCTGAGCATTTAGCATTTCAAAAGAGGAGCAACAGATCATGATTATTTTTTATTTTATAATA
>DAONDW010000177.1:2620-3931 GCA_035402785.1 Methanothrix sp.
GATATTATATTATTAATTAATATTAATTATTATTAACTCATATTAAATATTATTAATTAATAGTAATAATAATGATGATATTACCAAAGGAGGAGAGACAATTAGGGAAAGATCTATTCCGGCACTGATCGCGGTGCCAATGGTGTTGGTGTTGTGCATCCTTCTGGCATCTGCTGCCAGTGCGACGGACAATTCCAGCTATCCGAAAACGCTGATCGATTCAGCCGGGCGCGAGGTCGTGATCAGGATGCCTGTTGAGAAGATAATCGTGCAGAGCGGCTATTCGGCAGAAGCTGTCGAGGCCCTGGGAGAGGCAGACAAGATCATTGGAGTCACAGACACCATTCATAATCGAAATGAGATCTATCCATCGCTAAAGGACAAAGAGGTTGTAGGCACATGGAATTCATTTGACTATGAAAAGATCGCTGAGCTTGCGACAACTGATGATGTGATCCTTCCAAACATCATCGTCCTGTGCTATTCCTATGGAACCGCTAGCGGCAAATCCTATGCAGTGGACTCATTCCAAAAGGGCTTCGCTCCCTTTGAAAACATAACTGTGATAGGACTTGACTTCACCAATCCTGAGAATATAACTGAATCCATGACCAAGCTCGGCATAATCCTTGAGAGGCAGCAAGAGGCTGAAGCTTACAACAGGTGGTATGATGAAAAGGTGGCCCGGATCAAGTCTGCTGTCAAGGAAATGCCTTTGAAGAGCGTCTACATCGAATCAGGATCGTCTACAGGAACCTCTGAGCTTACAGCTTATGGCTCAGGCTCAGGATTCAGCAGCCTCGTGAGCATGGCCGGAGGCATTAACGTGGCAAAGGATTTGCCTGAGAAGTTCCCAAAGGTATCCTGGGAGTGGGTCATCACCCAAAATCCGGATGTAATCCTGAAATACAAATCCTCAGATACTCTTGGCTGGGAGAAGGGACCGAGCAAAGACACACTGGACCTTGAGAAATCCAGAAACGAGGTTACGGAGAGGGCAGGGGCAGGCAGCATTTCGGCTGTAAAGAATGGCAGGGTATTTCTATGCTTCTCAGAGATGCTCTACGGCCTGGACAATGCCGTTGGCCTTGCCTGGATGGCGAAGCTCCTTCATCCTGAAGCGGATATCAATCCAGATGAGATCTGGAGCGAATACGAGGCACTCATGAAGATAGACTATCCAGAGAACAGGATATTCGTCTACCCTGAAGAATGAGCCTGCCCATCATGGGCCTGTCCATTCGAGTCTGGTCTGTCCAATGGAATTGAAGAGACCTGAGCTTGCAGGATGCCTGAGAGCCACAAAGGCAA
>DAONDW010000178.1:0-3928 GCA_035402785.1 Methanothrix sp.
TTTTTCAGCCATGCTGCAATCACCTTCTCCAGCATCTGCTTTTTAACGGGCCTGGAGATGAAATCGTTCATGCTTGAGGAACGGATCGTCATTGCGATGGACCCGGATATGCTGAAATTTGCTGCGAGTCCATGTGCTTTTCCGGTGGCGTTCCGTCAGTACGCTACCCGGACGATATGACCCATTCCCTTCTGGCGTGAAGCAGCAGATTGAAATAATTTCGACTCATTAGTTTCCCTGTGCAAGGCAATATCCTGGCAGCAATTGCCCTCCCCATCCTGGCGGGACTCGCCACCGGCATCGGCAGCCTGGCAGCCTATTTCATCCCCAGGCCCGACATGCGCTACCTTTCCCTCAGCCTGGGATTTGCCGCCGGAGTGATGATCTACGTGGGCTTCGTCGACCTCTTTTGTAGCTCCCGGCTGGTTATCGGATTCGGCTATGCCAATCTCTCCTTCCTCCTGGGCATGCTTCTCACCTACGGCCTCGACTATCTCATTCCTCATATTCACATGGACGGGCAGGTGGACTCACAATGCCACAGGCTCTACCGGAGCGGCATAATGACCACCATCGGAATAGCAATCCACAACATACCAGAGGGCCTGGCCTGCAGCATTCCCCTCTACTGCGCCACATCCGACCGGAGAAAGTCCTGTCTCATCTCCTTTGCCGCAGGATTGACCGAACCACTGGGGGCTGTCCTGGCAGTGCTGCTGCTCTATCCTTTTCTCACCGACTGGCTATTAGCTGCAGCTTCCGCTATTGTGGCGGGGATAATGGTCTTCATAAGCTTTGACGAGCTATTGCCCATTGCCAACAGGTACGGAAGCGAGCATATCGCCAACATCGGACTAATTGCCGGTTTTTCTATAATGATGGCTGGGCTATATCTGATGCAGAGCAGATGGATGTAGATCAGATGGGCGTAGAGTATAAAGGCATAAGATCTAAATAATTTAAAATATAAATAAGATCTACCAAATGGTGATATACACATGAAAGCAATATTCTTTTCCAGCCTGTGCCTGCTGCTGGCAGCCATTTCTGGCGACACTTATGCAGCCGGCGAAGATCAGCAAAATCAGAACCTGCTTCTGGTAGACGAGAACTATACGAGCACCTTGGACCAGAATGCTCTGGGGCAGGCCCTGGCAGGAGAGCCGACTGGGGGCTTGAGCAAAGCAGAGAGCGAGGATCTGCTCTATATGGTCGAGGAAGAAAAGCTGGCAGGAGATGTCTATTCGGCCCTCAATGATAAGTGGAATCTGCGCGTCTTCAGCAACATCATCCAGGCGGAGAGGACCCATGAAGAAGCTGTGAAGACCCTGCTCACCAGATACTCCATGCCCAATCCAACCCAGGAAATAGGCAAGTTTTCCAATGAGACCCTGCAGAAGCTGCACGATGATCTGGTGGTCCAGGGGAAGAGCTCTGAAGAGCAGGCCTTGATGGTGGGTGCGGCCGTAGAGGAGATTGACATCAAGGATCTGGAGGAGCGCGCGTCCAGAACCGATCGGGAAGACATTCGGCTGGTCTACGCCAACCTCAAGAGGGGCTCGGAAAATCATCTCAGGGCATTCGTCAATAACCTGCAGAGGCTGGGGGAAAAGTACTCCCCTCAGTATCTGTCATCCGAAGAGTATCAAGCGATAATTGGAAAATAGAGGGGCATGATTTGATCAGATCAGTATGGCTATCCGTGTCCCTGCGCCTGGCAAATGCATGAGGCTGCCGGAATGAGTCTGCCAGTGCCTTCTGTGTTGCGGGTAGCCCTTTTTTCTCTGGGCTTCAACCTCTTTCTGCTGGTGGCAAAGCTTCTCCTCTCCGTGCTCACAGCCAGCCTGGCACTGCGGGCTGATGCAGTCCATACCCTGGTGGATGTCCTGGCCTCGCTGGCTCTCATCCTGGGCCTGAAGATCTCGGAGAGAAAGAGCGAGAGCTTTCCCCTGGGACTCTACAAGGTCGAGAATCTGGCCTCCATTGCCATCTCCTTTCTTCTATTTCTCACCGCCTATGAGATATTTCTGGAGGCAGCACTGGATTATGATCAGCCAGCTTTCTATCAAGGGTATGCTCTTCTTGCCTTGGCTGCGATCATTCCCCTTCCTTATCTCTTCGGCAGCTATCAAATTCGGGTGGGAAAGCAGACGGGATCGCCCAGCCTCATGGCGGACGGGGTGCAGCACAAGGCCGATGTCCTCACCTCCACCCTGGTCTTCCTCGCTCTGGCAGCCCAGAATACCGGCTTTCCCTTCGAGAGAATCGCCGCTGCCATCATCTCCTTATTGATAGTCAAAGAGGGCTGGAGCATTCTGGTGGATGGGATGCGCGTCCTCCTGGATGCTTCCGTGGATGCAAAGACCCTGAAGATGATCCGCTCATTGATCATGGATGCCCCGGAGGTTGCGGGCATCGAGGAGCTGGTGGCCAGAAACTCAGGACGCTATCTCTTCGTCCAGGCCAATCTGCTCTTTCGGATATCTGATCTCAAGAGAGCCCATCTGGCCAGCAGGCGCATCGAAGATGAGATCAAAAAGGAGCTTCCCCGTGTGGACCGAGTCCTCATCCATTATGAGCCCCTCTCCAGGAGCAGCGTGAGATATGCCATAGCCCTTGATGATTCCTGGGGGAGATTGAGCGAGCATTTCGGGCAGTCTCCTTATTTTGCTCTGCTGGAGGTGGACACGAAGACGAAGAGCCTGGTCAGGCAGGAGGTCTTGGCCAATCCATACAAGGATCTTGCCAAGGGAAAAGGGCTGAAGATTGCTCGCTTCCTGCTCACGCATAAGCCGGATGTAGTCGTCTGCAAGGAGAATTTGGCTGGCAAAGGGCCTGGATATGCCTTCGCTGAAGCGGGAGTAGAGACAATTCAGACAGAAGAGGAGACGCTTGAGGCACTGGCTGCAAGCCTCGTGCAGACCCAGACAGGAAGTGCAGGAAGGGGAGACGCAGTTATAGGAAACATTTAAGTACTATGTCGCATATACTCATAATTGTTCCAAGCATTGTTTCAAGCGATAATAATCATATATTGTGAGGCTCAAGATGAAGATATGCGTTACTGCAACGGCGTCAGGCATTGACGCCCCAATGGACCCCAGATTTGGGCGTTGTCCCTTCTTCGTGGTGGTCGACCTGGACAGCATGACTGGTCAATCCATTGCCAATTCAAATATCAATGCAACCAGCGGCGCTGGGATTCAGGCCGCCTCAGAGGTCGCAAAGCTAGGAGCTTCTGCCCTTATTACCGGAAACCTGGGCCCCAATGCCATGAAGACCCTAAGAGCTGCCAATATCGATGTCTATCAGCATCAGGGTGGAGGCAGCGTAAGAGATGTAGCAGAAAAGTTCAGGCGAGGAGAGCTCTCCAAGATAGATGAGCCCACCGTTTCCGCTCACTCCGGCATGGGTCAGGGCATGGGCCAGGGTCGGGGTCAGGGAGCAGGCAGAGGAGGCGGCAGAGGCCGTGGTCAGAGCCAGGGTGCTGGCAGAGGGGGCCAGCAGCAATGAAGATCTGCATTCCTACAATGGGGCAGGCCGGCATGAAGGAAGACATCTGCCAGCACTTCGGAAGGGCTCCCACCTTTACAGTTGTAGACTTGGACCGAGGAGATGTGGCAGTCCTTGCCAATGTCAGCGAGCACATGGGCGGGGTGGGTCTGCCCACAGAGACCATCTTTGCCGCCGGGGTGAATGTCATGATAGTGGGTGGCCTGGGACCCAAAGCAGTCCAGGCATTCAATCAGGCTGGGATCGAGGTTTTCGTGGGAGCAGCCGGAACAGTCAAGGATGCCATAGATGACTGGAGGGCGGAGATGCTCAGCCGCGCCGATCTGGACAATGCCTGCAAAGAGCACCGGCATTAAGATTATGAGGTAGTCAATTGAAGATATCCGTAGCCAGCGGCAAGGGAGGCACAGGCAAG
>DAONDW010000179.1:0-3884 GCA_035402785.1 Methanothrix sp.
TTGATAAATTGACGGATATCAAAGGGATGCAATGCAGCTTGCTGCAAAGCCATCTATGTCTATCAGATTTCTCAGATACCCCGGATGCCCTTTAGTGATATTCCTGCTGTGTATTAATACTAACTCAGATTTTGTGGAAAATTTTTAATACTAACAGATTCTATGAAATGAAGATATTATGAAACAATCAGGGCTGCTGCTGTTACTGGTCATTTTGGTCTCCCCAGCGATGGGTCATACCCTCTATGCCGAATTTTCTGATGAGCTTTCAGCCAATTCCAATGCGCCTTTCTGGATCGCCTACGGGCACGGCGGGTCTGCTGATACGGAACTCACCTCGCTTTCTCTCGCCCGTCTGATCTCGCCCGGAGGGTCCGCGAGCGATCTCGTGCTGGAGCCCTATCAGGGCGGCCTCAGGGGAACTGCTGCACTTGGTGATGAAGGCTGCTACATCATGGACATGCAGATGCAAAGCACCATCTTCAATCCATCCTGGTTTGGCTCTTCAGGAAGCATCAGCCTGGTGGAAAAATATGGCAGGGCGCTTTTGCCTGCTCAGTCAGGAAAAGGATACGACTGGTCAAGCAACAGCGGCCTTGAGATAGTGCCTGAGACCGATCCGTATGATCTCAGGTCAGGAGATCAATTCAGGGCAAAGGCTCTCTGGAATGGAAATGCAGTGCCTGGCAGCTTTTCCGCAGTCATCACCAGGCAGCCAGAGGACGTTCTCATGATCCAGCATGCTCAGCAGACTGAGCTGGCTGGAGAGAGCATCGACGGCAGCATAGATATCAACACCACCAGGCCAGGGCTATGGGTCCTATCCTTCGAGGCCACAATTGATGAGCCAGGGAGCTGGACTGCTGAAGGCGATGATTCCCAGGGCCACTACAAAAAGGGAGATGTGCTGGAGTACGAGCAGATAGCTCCAACGGCTTATCTCAGCTTCTGGGTAAAAAAATAGCCGGGGCAGAAAATGGTTCATATCTCTGATGGGGTCCTGCCGCCTGTTATGCTG
Organism: Methanothrix sp.; assembly: GCA_035402785.1. Lineage (GTDB taxonomy): Archaea > Halobacteriota > Methanosarcinia > Methanotrichales > Methanotrichaceae > Methanothrix. Next base: position 1,019 of record DAONDW010000179.1, read on the forward strand.
GCGGCAGGCTTCCTCCTCACCGCCATCCTCCTGTTCTATTCCCTGCGAAGCACGAGAGCTGAGGAGATCCCCAAGATCTCCATCATCACAGCCGCCCTATTTGTTGCGAGCCTGATCCATTTTCCCGTGGGTCCAACATCGGTTCACCTCATCCTCAATGGCCTTGCGGGAATACTTCTCGGAAGAAGGGCCTATGCAGGAGTCTTTGTGGCACTCACCATGCAGGCAGTCTTTTTCTCTCATGGAGGACTCACAGCTCTTGGAGTCAATGCATTTAACATGGGGTTTCCGGCCCTCCTGGCCTGGCAGATATTCAAAATAAGATTCAACTGCAGCATGCAAAAAAAGGAGCTGCTGTTCGGCGCTCTGGCAGGAGGCTTTGCAGTCCTGGCTTCGGTTTTGCTGGTTTCTCTTGAGCTGCTGGCCACGGGCGAGGCTTTCAGAGAGATCTCGATCCTGGTAATTGCAGTGCATCTGCCTGTGATGCTGATCGAAGCTGCTGTGGCAGGCTTTGCAGCCGGATTTCTGGTCAAGGTCAAGCCTGAGATGCTGGCTGATGGAGAAACGGGTGCTGCAAATGTATATTGATTTTTGAATATTGATTATCGATTTGCTCATATTCTTGGAGGGGATTCAATTGAACAAAATCAGATCAATCATTTTGATTGCAATGATCGCTCTGTTATTTTGCGCAGGCCTTGCAGGCGCTCACAGAATGATGATGGGCTACAGGGTAAACGATGTGCAGGTGACTGCGCTCTATGACGATGGCACTCCAGCCGGGGGTGCGACAATCGATGTCATGAGCGACGGAAAATCAATTGCAAGAGGCGTTACCGATGGAAGAGGCATTTACGACTTCAGACCCGAAAACCATTCTGGTGAGATCGAATTCATTGCCAGCTCAGCCGGGCATCGGACGGAGCTATCGCTTGACCTGGAACAAAAAAAGCAGACTGACGAGATCTCTCTTCCATTGCGTGTGGCCTCTGGCCTTGGATATCTGCTCGGTCTGTCAGGCCTTGCCATGATTTACGTCTCCCGGAGGGCTCAAAAGACTTCTCGGAGAGGATAATGAGCCATTTCGATCCTGAAAGATATTCTCGCCTGAGTTCTCCAGTTCATCTCTGGGAGCCGCGAGCCAGGACCCTTTCGCTGTTCCTTCTCATCTGCTGTCTTGCAATGGCTGGCAGCCTCCGCCAGGCAGCGGTCGGGCTTCTCATCTCCCTGGTGCTGGTCAATGCCACGCGCTTTCCACTGGGTCATGTGCTCAGATTCATGAGATGGCCTGCAATCTTTTTGCTGCCCCTGGCAGTCATCCTTCCATTTACTGGAGACGCAGGCGAAATCGCATCTCTGCCGCTTTTGCATCTGCACATTCCCTGGAGCAGCCAGGGCGTTTATCTCGGTCTCCTGTTCCTCATCAGGGGTCTTGGAGCTTCACTGGTGGCAATGGTTCTGGTGGGAGCTGCTCCTTTCACTGTGACCATTCAGGCATTGCATGACCTTGGCCTTCCCTCAACGCTCTCCCAGATATTTCTTTTCGCCTACAGGTACGTCTTTCTCCTGAACGAGGAGCTTATGAACATGGGCCGATCCATGAGCTGCAAGGGTTTTATGAAACGATCAGACCTGAGGACTGCTCAGGTGCTGGCAATGTCCATGACAATGCTTTTCATCCGAAGCTATGAGCGTGCAGAAGCCGTTTACCTGGCCATGCTCTCCAGGGGATATCAGGGTGAATTCACCAGCAGTGGCGGAGCAAAGATCGACCGGAGCGATTTTGTAAAGGGCCTCATGGTTTTGGCTGCTGCTCTGAGCATTTCAATGATATGACTGGGGAAAAATAAAGAGACAATTCATGGAATTGGTGCTTGCAGGCCATGATGGATTTATAATATCCCAGATTCAATGGAGCTTCCATTTAATGGAATTTCCTTTTATCTTGACAAGTCCGTTCTTTTCAAGAATTCGGGCCAGATCAGCAGCATATTCCTGAAAGTCAGCAATTATGACATTCCCGTTATCATCAAACTCCTTAGCACATTTTTCAGTGAACTCGTCCATGCTCAATTTCCCGGAAGATGGTCGATTGGCCAATTCTTTCAAGAGCGATCCTAAGAAGGAGATTTTGCTGCATTCAGCAGGAAATCTATCAAAGAAACTGGCATCGAAATTTCCATTCAGGGCAAGAATTGTGGAGAGTTCATCGATAAAAACCTCTATCTCTTTTTGTGCAGAGATTATAACGGTCTGTCTGACAAGAGGATGACCTCTTTCCAATCCCAATTCCGCTAAATTCCTTGTGATGCGTACTATGGGATCATCAAGGCGGCCTCCTATTTCTTCCCCGATTTCTATCTTATTTCGACTGAGAATGCTCTTGGCTTCATAAAATGACTGCTCATCATCTGAGGCTTTTAAAAATATTTGGCTTACACAGTTCCTGTCATTTTCATCCAGGGCGTTGAAATTGCCAGAGGCCTTTTTAAGGATCTCAGCTATTTGGTCTTTTTCACTTTGCCTCAATGGATTGTATTCTCTGAAGAATAGCTCCTTAAATTTATCCGGTTCAGGTCTCAGGCTAAGAACTGATTTTAGAATCGTCAGTGTTTTTTCTATTTTCTGTGTATCCTTCAGCACTTCCTTGAGTTCGGAAAGTCTTCCTTCAAGACAATCCAATTTAATGTGATCAATCATAAAATGAATGCGTGTATCGTATTTGATTTTGGCTTTGTTTAGATCGGCTATGAGACGTCTTGCCTGATCATTCGAGTATTGCCCCAGCTTAATCATGTTGTTCAGTTGGAATAGATCCTTTTTATGCATTTCCTCAGAGTGGCTTGCCATTAATCTGCAGGCGTCT
>DAONDW010000180.1:0-3872 GCA_035402785.1 Methanothrix sp.
ATAAAGGAGCTTCGTGCACTGCGCTCCAGCATCTCGGATGAGGAATCAGAAGGCCCTGTGCCTGCCTCTTCGCAGCAGACGGCCCGCCGGCCACTGGAGGATTGCCTGGAAAGCTTCTGGCTTAAGGGCAAGGCTCTCGATTCTCTTGAGATCAATCCCCGGCGTCCGGATGTCGAAAATGCGATTTTGAAGAGGCTTGGAGACTCACCGATCTCCATCGGCAAGAGCAATTTAGCAGATCTGCTGAAAATTGCCTACAGCACGGCAGGCAAAAAGGCTCTGGATAGGGCATCTTTGCAGGAGTCCCGTGAGGAATAGGCTAAAATACTCCCCGGACAATACACATATTTGCAAATTTCATGTTAAGGCATTTTGGGGAGTGATATTATGGGTTTCTTAGATCGCATGAGCACAATGGTGCAGGCAAAGATGAACAGGATCATGGATAAGATTGAGGATCCGAGGGAGACCCTGGATCTTTCCTATGAAAAGCAGCTCTCTCTCCTGCAAAATGTGAAAAGGGGCGTGGCCGAGGTCACAACCTCCAAGAAGAGGCTGGAGCTGCAAAAGGCCAAGCTGCAGATGAACCTGGACAGGCTCGATGGCCAGGCCAAAGAGGCGCTCATGGCCGGGCGTGAGGACCTGGCCAGAAAGGCTCTGGAGAACAAGGCTGCTCTGCAGGCTCAGATGGCCACACTCGACCAGCAGATCGCAGACCTTGCAGATCAACAGAGCAAGCTCATTGCAGCAGAGAGCCGCCTGGCTTCCAAGGTCGAGGCCTTCCGCACAAAAAAGGAGACCATCAAGGCCCAGTACTCGGCTGCCGAGGCTCAGGTCAAGGTCACGGAGTCAGTGACAGGCATCAGCGAGGAGATGGCTGACGTTGGCATGGCTGTTCAGAAGGCAGAGGAGAAGACGGAGAACATGCGCGCCCGCTCTGCGGCACTCGACGAGCTTCTTGAGTCCGGAACACTCACGGATTACTCTGGCGGCGATGACCTGGAGCGCGAGATCGCCCAGGCAAAGGCCAAGAGCAGCGTTGAGGACATGCTGGCCAAGATGAAGCAGGAGATGAAGAAATGATCATAAGGATACTGGGAGAAGGACAGTTTTTGCTCGACGACGGCCATCTGGATAAGATAAACGCCATAGACAACAAAATCGTGTCTCATGTCTCCCAGGGAAAAAAGGCCGAGTACGCTCAGGATCTGGCGAAGCTGATCTCCACAATCAAAGAGCTGTCCAGGCCGCTTGACCCCTCGCAGATCATCAAATCTGACATAATCATACCTCCATCTGATATGTCCTTTGATGAAGCGAAAAAAGTATTCTCAGGCGATGGATTGATCAAAGGCTGAGGCGGAGGGTCATAGCCCTGGCTGCCTGATTGCCTAATTGCCTACCTTTTTTAGAATCATCTCCTGGGAGAGGGTATTGACCTCCTCGATTGTGGCGCTGTCAACTGGCGTGATATCTCCAAAAGCGTCCATCAGCAGAACCCGTCCATCTTTTCTCTTTGCAGCCAGGATGTTTTTTGTAACCATCTTTCGTTCTGCAGATCCGTCATCCAGAAGATAAACCGTAAACTCGCACATCAGGCCTCACCAAGCATGCATTTCTTTATTTTGAGAATATCCGTCAATGCTTGAGAATTCGGGACATTGTCTAAGAGAAGCGCTCCCTTTTTGTCTGTCTCCACAACAGCCTTATCAAAGCCGACTGACAGAATCTGATCCGCATTCCCGTTAAGATACTGTCTGGCAGACTGAATGTCTTCGTCAGCCTCTGCCTTATTCACAACTGCAATCTGTCTTTTCACTCCCAGATCATGGGCCAGCTTCAGACCATGCCTGGCCACCTCCAGCGACTTTGGCGTGGGCTCAGTGATGACAAATGACATGTCGAACTCTGCTGCCAGGCCCCGTCCGAAGATCTCCACTCCTGCCTGTGAATCCACGAATATGAAGTCGTTTTCCTCTGGACCTGTCGCCAGGTAATTGACGAGCAGCTTTACGAGCGATATGGGACCGCAGAGGCAACCTGCCCCTCCAAAGGGAATTGTGCCCATGACTATCAATTTTACTCCGTCTGCTGCCTCGACTATGAACTTTTCAAGGTCCTCGTCTGCATGCTCTTTTCCGTGGTCATCATGATCCATAATTCCTGAGCCAAGCCTCTCCTGCAGCTCAGCCCTGTCGCCAGCCAAAGAGACCACATCGGAGATCGGTATTCCCAAAGACATGGCCAGGTTCATGCTGGGGTCGCAGTCGATGGCCAAAACCCTGTAGCCGTCCCTGGCCAGAAGCCTGACCAGGTTCGAGAGAATGGTTGTCTTTCCAACGCCTCCTTTGCCAGTAAAAATAATGCGTTTCATCTGGCCTCCATGACCAGAGTGTTGATGAAGACAGACTCGTCAAACTCCTCGCTCACCTTCTTGCTAGAATCAACATGCCGGGCCAAAAACATCCATTCGCCTTCGGCTGTGATGGGGATGCGTGCCACGCCAGACCTGTCCGTCTTGACTATGGCCATCTCCTTTCCTTCTTTTTTGGATACCGCCTTAACGTCAACTCCTACGAGCGGCTTATCCTCATACATCACAGTAAACGCTGCATCGCTTCCAACCTGGCAGCTCGCACCTCCTGGGACGATCTCCAGGATTCCATGAAACGGCTTGCCTGAGAATTCGCCGGCATTGCCGACTGGCACTATGAATTTGGCCATCTGGTGAAAGGCTCCTGCATAGGTTACATCCTTGAATTTGAATTTGGGGCCTTCTTTGTAGCCCTCATTGTTCCTGGACCAGATGGCAACGCCCATATCGACATAGGCTGTGTAATAGCCATCAGCAGCCGCAGCAAATTGCATTATCACTTTATCCTGGATGGCTTTGAGCGTGGGAAGTCCTTTGCTTCCATCCGGATTGAAAAGAACAGGCTGCAATCTGCTTAGATTTACAGCGCCGTCAGGGCGCATATTGTGCCCGTACATGACTGACAGCTCCTCAGATCCGTTCTCCTTTCCCCTCTTCTCAAGCCAGATCTCATGGCCCAGGACCATCATCCACAGAGTTTCCTCAGACATTTCGAATCCTCCTTATTCTCTATCCTTCAGTTGTCGACTGTCATCCTTTAATTAGCGATTATCATATGCTAATTAGCAATTGTCATCGTTGATGGAGCAATTATTAATAAGTCTTTTGGTATTCATAATAATCAATAACAAGACAACAGAAAAAATAAGGTGAGAAATACGCTGCTCTAAAGCGGCGGATAGACATAAGCCCTATCTTTTGGAAGCTCCATTCCAAGAAATTCCAGATATTCCCGGTACATCTCCTCTGGATTCAGGTCGATCTCTGGATGGAATAGCCTGGCAAGGTAAGCCTGCCCTACGACGCTGTCCATTCCCATGAGCATGCTCCAGAATACCACATGCACCCGTCCATCCTTCACTGCTGTGATATTTTCGGCACCAGTTCGGGCCAGTATTTCCTCCCTCAGCCCCTTTATTGCAGTCATGTTCTCAGCAGAAGTGGTGTCAAAGCCAAGTTTGTCCGAGGTCTGTCTCCTCAATATGACATCTGGATTCTCATCTATGACCCATTCCCAGGAGACTTTCGGATACATCTTCAGCTCTCCGGCGAGGTTCATTCCGCCACTGGCCTGTATAATTCCGTTGATGCCTGAGCCATTGCCGTAAGATGATAGCTCTCCGAGGCCTCCTTTGTTGTCACCTTCGAAGTATACTTTAGGAATTGTCTTTCCCTGAATGGCTGAGCTGATCTTCTCTCTGCTGGTGTTAACCCAGTCGAGATATTTCCCGGCCTGCTCAGTTCTGCCGAGGATCTTTCCAAGGAGTGCGACCTCTCC
>DAONDW010000181.1:0-2021 GCA_035402785.1 Methanothrix sp.
GTCAGTGATATCCATGTGTCCCGGATACATCGTCCTGACATCCAATTGGACAAGCCGCTCAATGGATTTGATCAGCTCCTCAGTATTTCCTCCGTACATGTCAGTTCTGCCGATGTTGCCATCCGGAAATACTGTATCTCCTGAAAAGAGCACCTTCTCATTTTCCTCGTAGAGGCAGATGCTGCCCTGGGAATGCCCTGGGGTCTCCATGACGCGCAGATGCCATTCGCCGATATCCAGGACCATGCCCTCCTTCAGCGTCTCATCAACCTCGTAGACCGGTGCCTGCTGGCCGAAGAGATAGGACACTGATGCCAGGTCGTCTCCGACTGCACCGACCTCTTGCTCGCTCAAGAGCAGCCGCGCTCCTGTTGCCTGCTTGAGTTCCGGTGCGGCTCCTGAATGATCGTGATGGCAATGGGTGAGGACAATCATCTCGATCTTATGAGGATCTATAAATTTCTTAATATTTTTTAGTGTAGGCCCGGCCATCATGCCTGCATCAATTAAAACAGGCCTTTTGTCCAGTACCAGGTAGACATTGCCATCAAAGGCGGCACCGCTAACCTTATGCACTTCGACCATGAGATAAACACCCACGAGTGGAAAGCAGCTCTTACAATATATTAGTTGGTATCAATGACGCTGATGCAAGAGGCAATGAATGGGCGCGTGCCGTCAGAGATAAAGGCCGTCGCCGATCGCGAGGGAATAGAACCGGAAAAGCTGGCCCGCCTGGTGGCTGCAGGACGGGCAGTCTTGCCGAGAAATATCCGGCGGGATGGGCTGGCGGCTGTGGGCATAGGTGAGATGCTCACGACAAAGGTGAATGTGAATGTTGGCACCTCCCAGAATCTGGTCTCGCCTGAGGATGAGCTGGAAAAGGCCAGGGTAGCTGTTGCCTCCGGAGCTGATGCCGTGATGGATCTATCCACAGGAGGAGATCTGGATGCTGTTCGACGCATGATTTTGAAGGCTATCAGGGTGCCTGTGGGCTCCGTTCCCATTTACAATGCAGCAGTCAATAAGGACCTCTCAAGCCAGGGCCTCTTCAATGCCCTGGAGAAGCATGCAAAAGACGGCGTGGACTTCGTGACTGTTCATGTGGGCGTGAACAAGAATACCCTTGAGAGGCTGGCCAATGATCCGCGTGTCATGGGCGTGGTCAGCAGGGGCGGTTCTCTGACAATGAAGTACATCAGCGAGACCGGCGAGGACAACCCCTACTATTCAGAGTACGACTATCTGCTGGAAATGGCAAAGGAGTACGATCTAACTCTCTCCCTGGGCGATGGGCTGCGGCCAGGTTGCATAGAGGATGCCTCGGACCGGGCCAAATACATGGAGTTCATAATGCTCGGCGAGCTTGTGAAGAGGGCTCGCGCTGCCGGGGTTCAGGCGATGGTTGAGGGGCCTGGACATGTGCCCGCAGACGAGATAAAGACCAGCGTTCGGGCCATGAAGCATCTCACAGACGGGGCTCCACTATACCTGCTGGGGCCACTGGTAACAGACATCGCCCCAGGCTACGACCACATCACTGCAGCCATGGGTGGCGTGATCGCCGGAATGGCGGGTGCTGACTTCCTCTGCGCCACCACACCATCAGAGCACCTGGACCTGCCCACCCGCGAGGATGTGGTTGAGGGAACCTATGTTACGCGCATCGCTGCCCACGCAGCAGATCTCACCCGTCCGGGCGTCAGGGAAAGGGCGCGGGCGATGGACCTGAAGATGGCCCGCGCCAGGGCAGAGCTGAACTGGGAAGGACAGTTCGAAGCTGCCATAAATCCTGCAAAAGCGAAGCAGATCAGGCATCGGCGCGGGGTTGAGACAGATACCTGTACAATGTGCTCTGAGCTATGTGCCATCCGGCTGGCAAGAGAGGCTCTTGAGAAGGGATTCGAGCACAATAAATAAATCGGCTAAAAATATTTTTTTACAATTTTTTATAGACCAACTTGAGGGTCATCTCAGACGGCAATTGCAGATTACAATTGGGGATGTGGCAAGCAGGCATG
>DAONDW010000181.1:2121-3826 GCA_035402785.1 Methanothrix sp.
AAGCAGGCATGCTGGGGCCAGGGATGCCGATAGGCTGAGCCGCATGGGGCCTGATGCTGCCTGTTGAGAGTATCCACGACATTCAGATGAAGCTCAGCAGACACTTAAGGCTAAATAATACATAGCCAGAGGTGTCCGCAAGTGAGGTGTGTATATTTGAAATTTGATACATTATGCTTATGCCTTATAACCATGGTCTTTGCGGCGGGAGTGGCAGCAGCCGTAGAGACGCAGGGAATGTCCATTCAGCAGTTCGCAAATATGACAGGCGGGGCCTTCAATCAGAATACTATTGAGGACCTCTTTGGCACCGGAGACCTGGCAGGCGACATGGATAGCCAGTGGTTTGGTCCGGAGTTCGAGAACACCAGCAGTGCCAGTTCGTTCTTCTCTGAGTTCTATATCGGGAGCAGCTTGCCGATAGTTGGTGGATTTACACCAGTGAAGATAGACGTAACTCATAAGCTTCCTGGCAAAATCTACTTCGGAAGCGGCCAGGAGATCACATACACACAGTACCAGTCTTCAGTGGCAAGCTCTGCACGCGGCAATGAGTTATGGATTCAAAAGGGCCTTGATTGGTCTCAATATGCAATAGTCCCGGCTGGAACTGGCATGCAGTTCATAGCCTTTGCTCCAGCAGCCGGACAGGCAGATTACTATGAGATCCTTCAGACCGATGCTCAGAACATAACCGTTAAGCGGATCAGCTTCTACGCAGGCTACAACAGCATCAACTTCCTTGCAGACAGGGTTGGAAGACACATTTTGCTCTTCGTCCTCAACAACCAGCCAAGCGATGCGATCATAGTGGATGTGATCAGCCAGGCTCCAACGGCAACTGTTCAGCCAACGGCACAGCCGACAGCCAGCCAGATGCCGCCATCCACCAATGTCCTCAATCCCTATGGCCAGACGGGCGTCGTAACCAGCGGCTACACGCAGACCACGACGAATGGCTTTGGTCAGACCACCACCAGCACATCAACCCACTATCAGGGCTATGGCACAGCATCCACAGCATCTCCCACCCAGATGGTGGCATCAGGTGATACGCCTGTCATCATCCAGTCCCAGGGAATGAGGGGCTATCAGGTCTATCTGGATGAGGTTCTGATTGGAACAGAAGGAACCAATGGCGATCCACTTGATGGAAAGTTCAGCTTCAGTGTTGTTGGCAACATGAACCACGCCATAAGGGTATTCGATGGTCAGTTCAATTATCCCAAGAATATGTACTTCGCCAGAGGCGTCACAAAGATAATCAATGTGGAGCCCGGAACTGCAGTATACGTTTAAGCATTTCCACATTTTTTCTATTTTTCCCATCTTTAGAGCAGATCTGCTCATGTCGTTTCATTCAGCCTTTCGAAAAATATAAATCCGTCAGCATGTTCTATTTATTGGAGCTGGTAATTTTGAATAGAGACGAGTTTATGCGGCAGTTTGAAGGAATCGTGCTTCCTGAGAAATTCGATCAGAAATTGCTGGATCAGGCTGCTGAAATGTTCGGCAAATGGGGCAAGAGCGCACATATCAATGAAAAGGAGCATCTGTTTGAGTCCTCCGGCCTGGCTTCCAGGAATGACGATACGCCTGAGATAAAAATGCAGAAGATCGCCCTGCGATTCGTCTGCTCAAAAATGATGGAGGCGAATTTCAGTCGCAAGGACGCGGCGGACCTCATACGCAACTTCAACAGGAT
>DAONDW010000182.1:0-3817 GCA_035402785.1 Methanothrix sp.
GATAGGCCCAGGGCTTTCTTTGCCATTTCGATGGGCATGGGTCTGAGAACCTCAGTATCCACGCCGTTGGCGATGACTGTTACATCTTTTACGCCCAGTTCGCGCAGAAATTCCGATAGCTCTGCAGTCACTGTTATCACACAGCGGGCGCTATGGAGATTGTATCTGGTGACCTTGCTAACAGCCCATTTGACGACCTCTCCCAGGGCCGATCCAGGGTAATAAATCGATGCTGATTCCTCCAGATGGTCAAGATAGTCGAAGACCACCGGCGCTCCTGCAAAATTGGCAGCAAAGGATGGCAGGATGTTGGTGGAGAGTATGACGTCTATATCATAGCTTCTGGCAATGCTTCTGATTTTCCAGAGGTGATAGGGGAAGTTCAGAATGTAATACAGGGATGGATCGGAGGCTGCAATCCAATCGGCTTTCAGAAGCTTGCATTTCGTTTCCCTGGGCTCAAGCCTGGAGAACCTCTTCAGGCCGAAGTGCAGAACATAAACATCATGCTGTTCTGCCAATGTATCGAATATGAAATTGAGCCGATTGGGCACAGGATGCCTGATCCAATCTGTGGTGGGAATTACCAGTATCTTCATTGTATCCTTTGTCTCGTCTGCTATTCTAGCGACTGCTCGTATAAAAACATGGGCATTTGCTGGAAATGGCTTTTCCAGACCTGCTATTTTAGCGAACAAGGGCCAACTGTATCTGCAGTCCAATACACTCGGAAATATTTTCATTAAGATCTATTCATATTTTTTATGAAATGATGACCGAAAAGATCAAAAGCATACACCACCCTATAAGTTCATTTAAGATTTCCTGGCAGTGATGGATTTGAAGGGAGTTATATTGGCGGCAGGAGAGGGCCGCAGATGCAGACCACTTACTCAGACGAGGTCCAAAGTCATGCTTCCTGTGGGAAACCGCCCATTCATGGAGCATGTCATCAATGCTCTGGCAGCAAATGGCATTCAGGATCTCTACATTGTGGTGGGCTATCAGAAAGAGAGGGTCATGGACTACTTCGAGGATGGGATTGATTTCGGCGTGAGAATCACCTATATCGAGCAAAATGAGCTTTTAGGAACTGCCCATGCCCTGCGCAAAGCCGAAGCCTATGTGGACGAGGAGTTTCTCGTCGTCAATGGTGATAATCTCATAGATGCGAGCGCTGTTAGAGAGCTGGTCTCGGCAAAAGGAGACAACGTGATCCTGGCTGCTCTTCGCCGTCATTCTGGTGATTATGGCGTCCTGATGGTGGAACAGGGGCGCGTAAAGTCGATAATAGAGAAGCCGGGGCGTCCATGTTCCGGGATTCTCAACACAGGAGCCTATAAATTCAGCCCGGCCATTTTCGATGATCTTCGTGGCACTCCAATATCGGAACGAGGGTCCTATGAACTCACTGAGACCATATCCCAGATGATCGCCGACGGCAAAGAGATCGTGCCTTTGATCAGCAAGGGCATATGGGCTGATGCCATATTCTCATGGGATCTGCTCAATGCAAACGGCCTGGCTCTCGGAATGATGAATGCAAAGATATCCGGGGAGGTAGAGCAGGGCGCCTGGATCAAAGGACCTGTGGAGGTGGGTGAAGGAAGCATTATCCGTTCAGGCTCTTATCTGGTTGGCCCGATCTCCATAGGCAAAGACTGCGATATCGGTCCGAGCGCCACAATTCTTCCCTCTACATCCATTGGCGATTCGGTGAGGATAGGCTCTCACACCGAGATCAAGAACAGCATAATCATGAACGATGCCCGCATAGGATCCGGCGCGATAATATCTGATTCTGTGGTGGGTGCGAGCTGCAGCCTTGCGGATCAAATGATAGTCGAGAGCGGTCCGTGTGTGGTAGAGGTGGAGGATGCTTTTTTGAGAGCAGAATTTGGAGCCATATTTGCAGATGACGTCATGGCAGGCTCACGGGTTTTATCTCATCCCGGAACCCTGGTTGGCACGGGCGCGCGCATAGGCTCTGGCACATCCATTCGCGGATGGATTGAAAGAGAGAGCAGGGTGATTTGCTGATGTGTGGAATTGTGGCTTATATCGGGGATCAGCAGGCAGGACCGATTCTCTTTGATACTCTCAAGAGGCTGGAGTACAGGGGTTATGATTCTGCAGGAGTGGCCATCAAGTCGAAGGATGCCCTCGCGGTCCTGAAGTCTGCAGGGAGGATCTCTGACCTGGAAAAGATCTATCGATCTCAGGGCAATCCTGGTGAGTGCATGGGCATTGGGCACACCCGCTGGGCGACTCATGGGAGGCCAAGCGACAGAAATGCTCATCCTCATACATCCGGTGAGATCGCAATAGTGCATAATGGCATCATCGAAAACTATCTGGATCTAAGAGAGCTCTTAACTGAGATGGGCTATGAGTTTTCTTCAGAGACGGACAGCGAGGTTTTAGCCCATCTCATTCATTTCTATTACAAGGGAGATCTCCTTGCTGCTGTGAACAAGGCCCTTGATCATGTGGAGGGCTCTTATGCAGTTGCCGTAATCGCCGCCAGCTCTCCTTATCTGGTCTGCGCCAGAAAGGACAGCCCTCTCGTGCTGGGAAAAGGCGCAAGTGCTGTTTATGTGGCATCTGACGTTCCTGCGCTTCTTCCCTATACCAAAGATGTCATTCGCATGAAGGATGGAGAGATCGCTCGCATCTATGCTGACCGTGTGGAGATGATGGATCGCGATGGTCGGTCACACCCGTTTGAGGTCGAGCGCATAACATGGGATTCCGATGCTGCTGAGAAGGGTGGCTATCCGCATTTCATGCTCAAAGAGATCCATGAGCAGCCGAGGGCCATTCGCGAGACCATTGCAGGACGCATCTCGGAGATCGACGGAGATGTGCGGCTCAAGCTTGGACTGAGCGAGGAGGAGATCAAGGGCCTGGAGAGAGTGACCATCATAGCCTGCGGCACGTCCTATCATGCCGGTCTGCTGGCCAGAAATCTGTTCGTCAGGGCTGCAGGCCTGCCAGTGGACGTCGAGGTGGCGTCTGAATTTTTGAACCTTCAGATAAGGCCGAGGACGCTTCTTTTGGGCATCACCCAGTCTGGAGAGACTGCTGACACATTGATGGCCCTGAAGAAGGCGAAGACCTGCGGAGGGCGCAGCCTTGCCATAACCAATGTTGTGGGCTCGACAGTGACTGAGATAGTTGATGGAACCATCTACACTCGCTGCGGTCCTGAGATCGGTGTCGCTGCTACGAAGACCTTCACCTCACAGCTCGTGGCAATCATACTGCTTGCAATTCGCCTGGGCCGGGCCAGGGACCATCTCACGCCAGATCAGGCTCGAAAGATGTTAATTGAGCTGACAAAGCTTCCTGGACTCGTTCAAAGGGTTCTGGAGAAGAGAGAGGAGATCAGAGCGATTGCTGAGCACTATTCGGCTGCGAAATGCTATTTCTTCATCGGGCGGGATTACCTCTATCCAATCTCGCTGGAAGGCGCATTGAAGATGAAGGAGATCGCATATATCCCCTCAGAGGGCTATGCAGGAGGCGAGCTGAAGCACGGACCTCTGGCATTGATCACTGAAGAGACGCCTGTGGTGGCACTGGCAACGTGCGGCAAGAAGATTCAGTCCAATATCAAGGAGGTCAGAGCACGGGGGGCTGAAGTGGTGGCTTTAGCCACAGAGGGAGACCCGGACATTGGCAAGGTGGCAAGCCAGGTAATAGAGCTGCCTGAAACCAGGCCCATCTATTCTGCGGTGCTCTGCACAGTCGTTGTGCAACTGCTCTCCTATTATACTGCAAACAAGCTGGGCCTTCCAATCGATAAGCCCAGAAA
>DAONDW010000183.1:0-3774 GCA_035402785.1 Methanothrix sp.
CTCTCCAGCACTGCAACGCATACCTTCCGTCTTATGTCCTCGATCTCCCTAACAGCCACATCCACACCATATACCGAGGACATTATCTCACTGTTCACAACTGCTGCAACCTCGTCCACTGCAACAAGCCTTCTATCGCTCAATGCTAGAGCCCTGCTGCCCACCAAAAAGGCATGATCCGGCATGTGGGTATTCATCACAATCGACATCCCGGATGACGCAAGCCTCTTCACGACCTGCAGCACAAGCACCTGATTTCCAAAATCAAGGTGCGCAGTCGGCTCATCCAATAAGAGCAGAGATGGCTGCTGGGCAAGGGCACGGGCTATCAGCACCATCTGACGCTGCCCGCCGCTGAGGCTCGCAAGCGTCCTTTCTGCAAGATCTGCAATGCCGGCCATAGCAAGCGATTCCCTTGCAATTTCCATGTCCTTTTCCCCAGGAGACGCGAATATGGAAATATGAGGCGTGCGACCCATCACAACAAAATCCAGGACCGTAAAGGAAAAAGCCACCTCATTTTGCTGAGGCACATATCCTATGCGCCTGGCGATGTCTCCTGCTCCGAGGGATGCCGCATCCTCTCCCATGATGTGGATAACGCCTGCAGCAGGCTTGAAGATTCCTGCAATGCATTTGAGAAGCGTGGATTTTCCGGATCCATTGGGGCCCAGGATGCACATGACCTCCCCACTTCCGAGAGTAAAGGAGACATCTTCGAACACAGGCTCTTTTCCATAGGAGTAGCTGATAGAATCAACTTCCAGGGCTAGCTCCATCCCATGCGCCCCCTCTTTATGAGATATGCAAATAAGGGTGCACCCACCAGGGAGGTTATGATGCCAAGAGGTATTTCAGTTGCAGCAACAGTTCTTGCCAGATCATCCACAAGCAGCATGAAAGAAGCTCCGCAGACCATGCTCATTGGCAGCAGACGGTTGTAGTTGGGGCCGACAATCATCCTTGAAATATGAGGCACCACCAGTCCAACCCACCCAATGACCCCGCTGATGCTCACAGCAGCCGAGGTCACAAGGGTCGCACAGATTATGATTATCAAGCGCATTCTGTCCACATTCACGCCCAGGGACCTGGCTTCCTCATCGCCTAGCGAAAGGATATTGATGCGCCATTTGAGAAGGAACAGCACCAGCGTCCCTATGAACATGGGCCCAATTATCCAGAGAAGATCACTGTACCTGATGCTTGAGAGGCTTCCCATGAGCCAGAAGACAATCTCCGGAAGCTGGTCATAAGGATCAGCCACATATTTTGCAAGCGAGATGAGAGCTGTGAAAATTGAACTCACTATTATTCCTGAGAGAACAAACACCAGAGTTCCTGTCCCCTTGCTGACCTTGCCCATGCTGATGGCAGCGAACATCGCCAGAAGACCGAATAAAAAAGCCAGCAACTGTATCACAAGATGATTGCCGGACAGAAGTATTCCTACGCATGCTCCAAAGCCCGCGCCCGAACCCACACCAAGTATATAGGGCGATACCAGAGGATTTCGAAATACGCCCTGAAATGAAACACCGGCTGTGGAGAGGGCCAGGCCCACAAGCAATGCTGCAATGATCCTTGGCAGCCTCACATTGAACAATACCGTGTGCTGAATTGATGCAGGAACAGCAGTATCTGAAAACACAGAGGCAACCGTCCTCATGCATTCTTGCATTACAATCGATACAGGCACCTGGTATCTTCCGACAAAGAGAGAAGCTATGAGCAGCACGAAAGGCAGCAAATAGATGGCTACTGTGCCATAGTGCCTGTCATCAGGCATGAGTGCACCTCATCGTCTGCACAGGCCAGCCGCTTGATGATGGCCTGTGAAAAGACCTGTTAGGGCTGGCATCATCAAAAGACATGCCATAAAAGCGCCTGTAGAATTCATCTGCATCCTTCTCGATGTCAAACTCGATCTTTCCGGGATGTATTTTGTCAGCAATATAGAGAAGTCCCAGTATCCAGCGAGGATTGCCAAAATCCCAGGATGGAGGAACTGCATAGATCCTCTGCTCATTTACCGCGTCTGCTTTTATGCCATGCAGCTCGCACTGGGCATAGAACTCATCGAGCGGACGGGAGAGAAATCCGGAAATAAATATGGTTTTGGGATTATGCTCATTGATGAATGCGGGCAGGACATTCACACCCGGCTTTCCCTCCCTCTGCAGGGTTTTATTGATGCTCCTTCCTCCTGCAAAGGCCACAAGGTTGTTTTCCATCCGCCCTGCATTCAGAGCAAAAAGGGGAGAGCCCATGCAGTAATACACCGGATGATCGCTGCCCTCTGCTGCAAGGCTATGAACCAATTCCATTCGCTCCCTGATGAAGGACGCAAGCTCCTCACCCTGTGGCTGTGCTCCTGCCTTTTCGGCGATCATCCTCAGAAACTCCAGATAAGAGCATGGCTGCTGTATCAGATGATGTATCTTCATGAGGGTCTCAGAATCAGAGACTGCTCTCCAGACCTCAAGCATTTTCCGTTCGTCCAATATCCCCATGCATATGAGAGTTGCATGCACCATTCCAAAAGCGCGGCTTATCCTGTAGCCGCCCATGAACCCGGCCTCAGCGAAATTCTCACTGGCGGCAGTCCCTGTCACCGGGGCACTGTAGCCGCAGTTGCAGACATAATCCGTCCAGGGTCTTATAAGCCTGGAGCCCATTGGGCCGTAAAACTCTCTTTCTGCAAGCATCTTCCCGCATTGCGGACAGCGGGTGTGCAAAAACTCCGTGCCGGGAGAATTGAAGAGATATACATGATCCATATGCTCATGCAAAGCCCTGCATAATCTCTCAGATTCCCCAATGGAAGGCTCCAGCTCAAGAGGTGCATCCCCGAAGGGAATGAATCTCATAAGCTGCAGAGGGATCTCGCGGGAGATCCTGGAAAGCGCTTTTGCTGCCTCCAGGACATCGTCCTCATTTCCTCTGGAATAGACTGCAGACGCCTCCACATGCACGCCCATTTCCAATAGCCTGGCGATATTCCTGAAAACAGGAGTCGAGGACCTGGCACCACATGTCCTGTAAATTTGATCGGAATGCCCCTTGACTCCTGCATTCACGAAATCCACCAGATCTCCAAGCTCCTCAATGGTCTCATCAGTGAAATAGCAATTCGTAGAACAGCCCACAAGCAGGCCTTTATCCTTTGCCTGCATTGCAAGCTCCCTGAAGATGTAATAGTTTGCAGCCGGCTCATTGAGCATTGAGACCACGCCTTTGCATTTCTGTTGAAGGGCCTTTGCTATCACCTGGGCCGGGCTGAATGTTGGCCAGCCGAGAGACCTGCTCGATGCGAGCATTCTCGCCACGCACCCCGTGCACTCGAAATTGCAGCCGGTGCTGAAAACCTGCAGGAACTTCGAAGACGGATGAAAATGCAGCATTGGCACAGTCTCTATGGAAATGGGATAGGCTCCCATGTAGCCAATCTCTGGAGACTGAATTATGGTGCATCCATCGTTCACATAAGTCCCGCATCTGCCTGTGCTATGCTCATTGATCTCACAGCCCATCTCGCATACTTTGCACTGCATTTCTCTGCCTCCGCTATTTGCTCAGAACCGCCCAGAACCCGGAATCATCGTGAACCACATGGCATGCGAGATCTGTCTGCCTTCCTGCGTCCTCGATGGCCCTCATGTTTTCAGGGCTCAAGCGTTTTTTGGAATTGTCCTGCCACTTTGGATCAAAAGTGGCCATTTTTTCGGAGATCTGTTCTCTCAATTCCTTTGTGCCAAAACCTCCGCCTATCCA
>DAONDW010000184.1:0-3700 GCA_035402785.1 Methanothrix sp.
CATTGCTTCCAGTGGGGGAATCAGCATTGGTAATTGGATTAACTATGATCAAGGTAAGCCCTGGCCAGGAAGGATCGGTTTATGCCCATCTGCAAAAGAGGCCAGAAGTGAGAGATGTCTATCGTCTCTTTGGTGAGTACAGCTTCTTTCTGGTCGTACAGGCCGAAGAGAAAAATGCCCTTGGCAGGATGCTTTGCGATATCAAAGCCAGGGAAAATGTCCTTAAAACAGGACCCGTCCTCTTCAGTAAAGACAGGCGAAATGATGTGGCTGATGTGGCCGATCAGGCCACAGCCAGTTGAAGGCAGACAGAATGGCCGCGTCCGGGGCCAGGCTGTGCCTGACGCTATTTATTTTTTATTTCTTCGCATGCTGGCTCAATGATGGGCGCAAACTTCGTGCCGTAATAGATTATGCCCCTCTCGCCCTCCTTTCCTAGAATGCGAAATACAGGTCGCACACGCATGCCTATCTTGATCGTCGCTTTGCTTGAGACAATCTGGCCTGTGATCCTGGGCCCCTCATCCAGTTGAATGATCGCCAGGTTGTAGGGCGTCAGCATCTCGAAGTCGTCTGTTGCATTGTAGATGGTTGTAAAGGTTACAATTGTGCCTGTGCCCTTGAAGGCATACTCCTCAAGGTGCGCCCCGCGACGGCAGTTTGGGCAGAGGTTTCGAGGAGGAAAGAAGTATTCATTGCAGCGGGTGCAGTGCGTCCCTGTGAGATTGTATCTCTGCGGTATGCTTCTCCAGAATCTTGGGGCTTGGGTTGTCATCTTCACCTCGTAAATATATGCACTATTGCAGTTCCGCCTGAGCCGCCGACATTATGGGCCAGGCCCACCTCCACATCATCAACCTGTCTTCCCCTGGCCTCGCCTCTAAGCTGCAGGGCTATCTCGTAGGCCTGCTTTATGCCTGTGGCTCCAACCGGATGGCCGCAGGCCTTCAGCCCGCCTGATGTGTTTATTGGCAGGCGACCGCCTAATGCAGTCATGCCTTCCTCTGTGGCCTTTCCTCCCTGGCCTTTCTCCACAAATCCCAGGTCCTCTATGGCCAGGATCTCGGCTATTGTAAAGCAATCATGAACCTCGGCCACGTCCACATCCTTCGGCTCTATCGCGGCCTGGGCGAAGGCTGCCCTCCCGGCATGAACTGTAGCATCAAGCGTAGTCAGATCGCGACGGTCGTGCAGAGCAAGTGTATCGCTGGCCTGCGCGCAGCCCACGATCCTGATGGGGCACTCCGAGAGCTTCCGTGCCATTTCTGTTGGGGCTAAGACAACTGCTGCAGCCCCGTCCGATATGGGTGAGCAATCCAGGACATGCAGAGGGTCTGCGACAACAGGCGACCTGTTCACATCGTCGGTCGAAATCTCCATGTGATACTGTGCTATGGGATTGCTGCATGCATGATGATGGTTTTTCACAGCCACCTGGGCCATCTGGTCATGGGTTGTGCCGTAGCGGCGCATGTGAAGCTTTGCCATCATTGCATAGAGCGCCGGAAACGTCGCTCCAAAAAAGCACTCCCACTCCCTGTCAGCCGCTGCGGCAAGCGCATCCGCAGCAGTTCCTGAGGAGACGTCAGTCATCTTCTCAACTCCTGCGGCAATGACTATGTCGCTGTAGCCGCTGGCCACTGCCAGCACAGCCTGGCGCAGAGCCAAACCACCTGACGCACAGGCTGCCTCCACTCGCGTTGAGGGAACGTGAAGCCTTGAGAGGCCTGCACAATCGGCTATGAGCGCTCCGATATGCTCTTGCTCGATAAACCTGCCGCCGCTCATGTTGCCCACATAGAGGGCATCGATCTCTTCACCGGCGATCTCGGCGTCATCGATGGCCATGACACCAGCCTCGGCGATCATGTCGCGCAATGAGACATCCCACCGCTCTCCGAATTTGGTGCAGCCCACCCCAATTATTGATACAGATCTCATATTCTCAGCTTGCCCTTGTGCTTGGCATAAATGGCATAATCAAGATATTCAGCATCGCCGATATAGTCGCGAACGCTTGGCGCGCCGCAGCGGATCTCATCTATCTTTTCCGTCACCCTTATGCTGAATGCGTCGCTTCCAGCGCCTGATCCAAAGCTCGTCACAAAGATGCGTTCGCCTGGCCTGGCGACATCAAGCGTTGCGGCGAGGCCGATCAGGCAGGATGCAGAATATGTGTTTCCGATCATCGGCACTATCAATCCGGGCTCGATCTGTTTTTTTGTAAAGCCCAGCATCTTTGAGACCCTTGTCGGGAATTTGCCGTTTGGCTGGTGAAAAACTGCATAATCGTAATCCTTCGGAGCCGTTCCCAGCCGCTCCATCAGTCCGCGAGCCGCGCTTGATACATGCTTGAAATAGGCAGGCTCGCCCGTAAACCTTCCACCGTGCTCCGGATAGGGCATGCCCTCCCGCCTCCAGAAGTCTGGAGTGTCAGTCGTAAAAGAATAGGTGCCCTCAATCTCTGCAGCCAGGTCCCTGCTGCCTATCAGATATGCAGCACCTCCCGCCGCTGCTGTGTATTCCAGCATGTCGCCTGGAGCACCCTGGCTGACATCCGAGCCTATTGCCAGGCCCAGGTCTATCAGATTTGAGCCCACAAGGCCCAGGCATGCCTGAACTGCTGCAGTCCCGGCTTTGCAGGCAAATTCGAAGTCAGCCGCCGTGAAAGAGGAAGATGAGCAGACCGCCTGGCCCACGATGGTGGCTGTGGGCTTTACTGCATAGGGATGGCTCTCTGAACCGGCATAAATGGCACCGATCCTCTTTGGATCGACGTCGCAGCGTTGCAGGGCGTTTCTGGCTGCCTCTACAGCTATCGTCACCGCATCTTCATCCATATCCGGCACAGACTTCTCGAAGACGCGCAGGCCATCTGTTATCTCCTCACCATCACCCCAGACCCTGGCGATCTCATCAAGTCTTATGCGAAACCGCGGAATATATACCCCGTAACTTACAATACCCGAGACCAAGAGATTTCACCCTTTGCTCAGAGCAATTGAGATCTCGTCAACGGAAAAATGTGTCGTTAAAAGAGGAATATTCTCGACCTCGGCGATCTTTATCGCTATTGGGTCTACCTCTGATGGTGTTATGCCCTGGAGGACCACCGCGCCAGGCTTCAGGTTGCTTACACGCACAGCCACCATTGGCGACTTTCCGGAGTGCACACCCGTGAAGATCAGGGCGCGAGCGGTGCTTCTGCCATAAATCTTCTGGAACTGGTCCGGAAGCATTTCAACTATGGCCTTTATGCTGTCTATCACAGTATAACCCCATATGGTGATATCCATCCGGCCAAAGAGAACCTCTGCATTCAATTTTTTTGCAACCTCAGAGAGAGCTATGGGGTCCTGGTATTCGCAGACGCAGCAAATGGAGTCAAGCCCCAATATGTCGCCCCACATGTCCTCGTAGGCGCGCAGCACATTGCAGCCGCGGCTCTCGTCTATCCGCAACAGCGCATCTATGATCTTGCTCACTATCATGATGCCTGGAGACTTGCGCCTGCCGCTTTCGTAGTCGGAGATCACGGATGGTGATATGCCGAGATGATTGGACAGGTCGGTCTGAGTTATGGCGAAGTTCCTGCGCCATTTTCTCAGTGTGTCGCCTGGGTTTGGAGAAAGGGTGATCTCTCCCGCGATCTTCTCAGCCAGTAATCCTCGTGCGTTGGAGATCTCCCTGCCGGAATTCA
>DAONDW010000185.1:0-3686 GCA_035402785.1 Methanothrix sp.
AGCTTCTCTTTCATCTCATCGCCTGCATTCCACATATTCCGTTCTATTGCCTCAAGCAGGCGCTCGGATATATTCAAAAGCGCATGGGGATTGACATCCTTGAGCCATTCCTGCATCTGTTCGTCAAGAGCATATTTATTGGCAAGCTCCTCATACATCCAGTCTTCCAGAACCTCGGCTGTGGCATCCCACCCGAAGGCGATGTCAACCATCCTCGAAATGTCGCCTGCACCCTTGTAGCCATGCCGCTTCATGCTCTCGATCCACTTAGGATTGAGAATCCTCGCCCTGAAGATGTGCTTGGTCTCTTCAAATGTATTTCTGATCCTGACCCGGTCAGGGTCTGAGCTATCGCCGCAATAGGATTTTGGCAGGCTTCCCTTCAGAGCCTTGACTGCTGCGATCATGCCTCCATGAAATGAATAGAAGTCATCGCCGTCAAGCATATCATACTCCCTTGTGTCCTCGTTCTTTACAGTTAGATCGAGCTGGGATAGCCTCTTCTTAAACTGCTCAGGCACAGTTATTCCGAAGTTCTTCCTTCCGTAGGCATAGCCTCCCCAGGTGACATAGATATCAGCCAGATCGTGCTCATCCTTCCAGTTCTTCGAGTCGATGGCCTCGCATATTCCCGCGCCATAGGCTCCAGGCCTGCATCCGAAGATCCTGTAGCATGCCTCCTCCCGCGCCTGATCGGCATTCATGCCCTGTCTGACCTTCTCTGCCATCTCTTCTGAAACGTGTCTTGCCAGATAATTTGAATCCACCGGCTCCTTGAGGCCTGCCACAAGCTCCACTGCCTCGTCAAGAAGAGACACGATATTTGGAAAAGCATCTCTGAAAAAGCCGCTTATCCTGAGGGTGACATCAATTCTGGGCCTCTTGAGCTCATCGAGAGCTATCAGCTCAAGTCCAGTGACTCTCCCGCTCATCTTCTCCCAGACAGGCCGCACACCCATCAGATACAGGATCTCAGCAACGTCATCTCCCTTGGTGCGCATTATGGGCGACCCCCAGACTATGAACCCCACGTTTTGCGGATATTCGCCTTCATCCCTCAGATACCGCTCAAGCAGAGCCTGCGCCTGAGAGACTCCAACCTTCCAGGCAGTCTGTGATGGTATCGCCAGAGGATCAACCGAATAGAAATTCCTGCCTGTTGGAAGGATGTCAGCCATGCCTCTGGTCGGCGCTCCGGAGGGCCCTGGAGGAACATATCCTCCCCGGCAGGCAGCAAGCGTATTTGTCAGCTCATCTGTTGTGGAAATGATGTTTTTCAAAAGATTCGAGCCGATATATTGCAGCACAGCCTCAACCTCTGGATCTCTTCTGCCTGTCAGCTCCATCTGAATGGAGGGGATGCTGTCAAGTGCAAAATCCAGCTCGTGAAACCGCCTGATGATGCATAGCGACATCTCGTGAATATTCTCGATTACCTGGCCGCCGGTTTTTATGCCATCCACAGCCCGGCCTCTGTTCTCCAAAAGGCGGTTGAGGTCAAAACCCATGCAATGGGCCAAAGCCTCCCTCAGAGATGGCACGCTTCCGTTTTTGAGCCTCGTGAGAGCTACCAGGAACTCATCAAGCCTCGATCCCTCAGGAGGCTCTCCGAAGATATGAAGGCCGTCTCGTATCTGAGTGTCCTTGATGTCATAAAGATAATCGTGAAGCCTTTCAAGGAATGAATCGAAATCCGCAAAGACATCCTTTTCGATGAGGTTCAGGTCGTGGTCAAGCTTTGCCTCGCATGCCTTTGCCCAGATGCTCCTTTTGAGATGCTGGATCTTGGCCGGGTCCTCCATGACAGCCTGGCTGTAGTCCCTGAGAAGCACATCGATCTCAGCGAGCTCTTCATAAGAATCGGCATTGTGCATTACAGGGATGAGATGGTCTATTATGCAGCAGTAGCTCCTTCTCTTGGCCTGAGTCCCTTCTCCGGGATTGTTGATGATGTAGGGATAGATGTTGGGAAGATCCGATATCGCAATGTCCGGGAAGCACGATTCTGATAGGCCCACGGATTTTCCCGGAAGCCATTCCAGTGATCCATGCTTTCCGATGTGCATGACCACATTTGCCTTGAAGACATCCCTGATCCAGCGATAATAAGCGTAATAGTGATGGGGTACAGGAATATCCGGGCTGTGGTAGATCGATGCCGGGTCCTCCAGAAATCCCCTGGGCGGCTGCAGCCCAATGAAAACATTTCCGTTGATTATGCCTGGTATTATGAGCCTTCCCCTGTGAGCGAAGATCTCCCCTGGAGGCTCTTTCCACTGTCTGACCATCTTATCCTGTACAGCCTCAGGGAGCATCTCAAACCAGCTTCTGTACTTATCGGTTGATACGAGGTCGATTGCAGTCTCAGACATCTTCTCAGGGCTGGACCAGCGCCGGTCGTTTGTGACCCTTGCAATCATGCTCTCGATCAGCTCCTGGCCGCTCTTTGGAAGGCTTTCCAGCTTATATCCTTCTTTTTCCAGGTCTCTTAAGATATTGAGCACTGAAACAGGAGAGTCGAGACCAAAGGCACAGCCAATCCGGTCATTTCTCGGAGGATAGTTATGGAAGATGATTGCCACTTTCTTTTCATCGTTTGGAATGTGCCGCAGCCTTGCCCAGTTCAGGGAGAGGCTCACAGCCTTCTGTACGCGCCCGGCTATCGGCTCGAATATGGTAACCCTGGCCCCGGTGAGCGCATCGCTTTCAGTCACCTTTTTGGCAGCCACTGGAACTGATATCAGCATCCCATCGAACTCAGGCATTGCTATGCTCATGCTCACGTCCATCGGATTCAAGCCCTGAAACGACTGCCGCCACTGCTCTTCTGTGTTGTAGGTCAGTATTGCCTTGATGACAGGCACTCCGAGCTTTTCGAAAAACGGTTTATCAAGGAGCTTTTCTTCGTCTCTCGGCCTCATTGTGAGAGAGAACATGAGAGTTGAGATGAGGGTGTCAATCAGCGGCCTTCCGTCTTTCATAAAATAATTCTCTATCACCCACTCTATGCCTTTTGTCCCAAGCTCCACGTCCTTGAGGCTGTAGAGAAAAACAGCTATGACATTTGCGTCTCTTCCTTCGATCTCCCTGATCAGGCTGTCTATGAAGCGCAGGTTCTCCGCCTGCCAGAAGCCATTGTGAAACAGAATTCCAATAGTCGGCCTGCCGGGCCTGAAGTTCCTGCAGAGATATTCATCGATGCTCTGCGTCTGGCCGATGTCCGGATGATATATTCCCTCCCATGGAGGCCTTTTCGGCTCATCGAGATCGTAGTCTGTGCCAAGCAGAGAGTTGGAGCAGTAAATGAGGAGGTTTTTGAAATTGTCCTTTCCGCCATATGAGAGATACCGGAATATGGTTGAATGCATCTGCCTGCTGACAGTTGATGTGCTCATCAGCTCCGCATCCTGTTTGGAGGTCTCCTGGGCATAGAGCAGGACTTTCGCCTCCTTGATTTTAGAGGCCATTTCCTCAAAGCCGCCAAGCGACTTCTTGCCCCCGTGAAGGCTGATGATTGCAATGTTCGATTCAACTGCAAAGCGCATGAATTCATCCATGCCTTTTGCATCAGCCAGGTCGTCTTTAGAGCGAAGGCATACTTCAGCGATTTCTCCGGATTCTTCAATCAATTCCTTCAGAGCTGAAATCATCGGAAAGACGTCAAGCCCGGTTGTGCTGAGAAATGC
>DAONDW010000186.1:0-3670 GCA_035402785.1 Methanothrix sp.
GTGAATTCGGGTCCGAAAAAAGACCCGACTGATCGATACCGGACGATTGATCGATATCTGAATGCCGGCGGATGCCGGACAGCGGACCTGTGTCAGAAGGCCTGCAGAGATCAGGCAGCGATCAATTCCAGATGACAGCTCTATTTCTTGAACTCGGTATAGCCGCACTTTCCGCAGCTCTGCCTGTCGGCATGGCTTGCCAGAAATACGCCGTTGCCACATCTGGGACAGACCGACTTCTTGGACTTGATGGAGTCGCCGGACAGCTCGTAATACCTGGAGACGCCCTTGACCTCGCCCTTCTTGGCTGCTTTCTTGGCTGCCATCTAGCTTGCCCCCGGTGCAGCCTCTTCGGGCTTGACAAAGGTGTTGCGCTCAATGATGTGGGCTCGCTCAATCTGCTTTGCCCTCTCAGCAGTCTCATAGATCTTGGCGTAGCCAATGGTCTCGCGCTTTCCAAATTCGGTCTTCAGGCTATCCACATATACCAGGCCAGCCTTTGAGTTCTGAGTTGCAGCCAGCTTATCCACAATGCTCTTTCGGGATGGTGTAGCCTCATCATGAGTGACCTTGAAATGAATCTCCCGCCGGTTCAGTATGGGGTTATTCTTTTCAGTGATTATCTGTATATCCAATTTCATTCCTCCACAATCATTCGCTTCATGAATTCTTCAACGTGCAGCTTTCTTTCAGCAGTAACATCAACCAGGACGCTTCCTTCATTGGGCTGGCCGTAGACCACCACAGAGCCCAGCGGCGCATAGAGGATGGCAGGAAGCGTCGCCAGATCCTCCTCGCCCTCGACTACTATCTTGACGCGCTCATTGCCATCCAATGACGCACGGATCATATCTATGAGATCTTTGCTGAGAGTTGCCGCCGGGTTTTGCACCTTTTCAGTTTTATAGCTTTCGTGCTCCAGCTTCTCCAGGACATGATCGGAAACGGGCAGCCTCTTGGTCTTATTGTCAACCACCAGCAGATCCGGCACAATGGATGCCTTCAAGAGATAGTAGGCAGTCATATCGCCAATTGCAGCAATTTTCCTGGCGGAGAGAAGCTCTTTTTTCATGGCCGTTACGCACTCCAGGCCATTTCCCCGATACAGCCTTCCCAGAGGATCCTTAAGAAGGGACCGCAATTCATCAGGCAAAAGAAGCAAACGCAATTCTAACGCACCTTCAAAGCATATTTACCTGGGAGAGTGATCTCCAGCTTTTGCGCGATGATCGATTCCTTGGGATCGATGACCACAACATAGCCGCTCCAGTCACGAGAAAGCGAGGAGGAATTGCAGATGGGACAGACCTGCCCCTCAACGATTCTGCGGCACTCTCTACATACCTGCTCGGTCATTTCGCCTCAGCTTCCACTGTTGACTTCTGGCTGGCATCCTCTGTAACCTCTTCAAGCCATTCCTGCCTTCCAAGGCCAGTCTGCCTCATTGTGAGCCCGATCTTGCTCTCGCGAGGCTCTTTCTCATTGAGGCTCACGGCTATCACCCTGGCCCGAACCCGATCCCCTTCACCCAGGGATTTATTGGAGTCCTTGCTTACCAGCCGCGCGTTCTTTTCATCATAAGATATATACTCATTGGTGATCTGGCTGACATGCAACAGGCCGTCAAATGGCCCTATGGAGAGAAAAGCCCCGAATTTGACGATTTCCACAACCTCGCCCTCGACTATCTCCTGCATCTCCGGCTTGAAGACGAGGGCCTGGAAATCGACCTCGTAATAAATGGATCCATCCCCGGCCAGGATGTGACCTTCTCCAATGTTGTCTGCTCCGAGCACGGCCACGATGGTTCCCAGTGACTTATCAACTACTGCCTCGTATTTATCGCGCAGTGACTTTTCCACTGCAGCTTCGAGGGGATCGCCAAGATGATCCGGTTCAATTCTGGCCACACCCTTCAGCTTCATCTTCTTATACATCAATACTCCTTCTTCGTCGCCTCTAGATACCGACTCTGGCGCAGGTATATTACGGTGATGCCTTTACTAAATAACCTTTTCTTTAAAGCTTTATCATTGGTAAAGACGGCGGCTCCTGTTTCAAGAGCAAGGCTCTCAATTGCTGTATCGGCGTCAGAGACATCCTGTCCGATCACCTTGCAGCTTGAAGCCAGCCCGAGAGCGACTTTGGCAGCCGTCTTATCCCGTCCTTTGTCGGCGTTTCTCGTCAGAGATCCAAGCTCTCCCATCACAGATGCCGGAACCAGCCAGCGGGCATAGCCGAGGCGTAGAAGCTCACTGAATATATCCACGCCGAACTGCTCAGGCACCATCAAGGCATTGGTATCGAGAATGACAGTAACGCTTTCAGGATCGATATTCGCCATCATGCTACTCGGTTATCGTGCCAACACCGATGAGACGCCACCTGGCACCGATGCGCCGGCTTACAGCCACGCGATCGTTTTTCTCGGCACAGACCGGCCTTTTGAGCTGCACCTGGACGATGCCGCCCTCCCGTGCGCTGGTGACTACGCCTACAGTTGTGGCTGTGCCGACGTTGAGCATCAAAGGCTCGCTCGAATGGATGGGCTCCACATTTGACTCATCTGTGACACCCACCACACGATCTAAAAGCTGCATATTCATGGTAAATGCATTTTTTGCAGGAGGAAGTTTTCCAGGCTCTCCGGCAACCTGCCCGACGAGAGCATCGCTCTTGGTCATGATGGGGTCCAGGAGTGTGCCAACACCCATCAAGCCACCTGGTGTGATCTCCTGCTGGACCTGTTTTCCTGCAAGAAGAGTTACGACCTTGGTCTGGATTGGAACCCACTGTTTTCTTCCCTCGTAGTCCACGAGCCTGCCAGGACAGATTTCGATCTTGTCGCCGGAATGCAGCACACCCTGACTGAGAGAGCCTCCAATGACGCCTCCCTTGAGCGACTCTGGAAGTGTACCAGGCCTGTTGATATCGAAAGATCTTGCTATCTTGAGAAGTGCCGGCTTTTTAATATCCCTTGGCGGTGTGGGTATTGTCTTTTCTATAGCCTCTATGACCATGTCCACATTAAGGTTCTGCTGAGCAGATATGGGGATTATTGGTGCATTTTCGGCTACAGTGCCCTTGACAAATTCTCGTATCTGCTGGTAGTGCTCCATAACCTGCTCTCTGGACATGAGGTCGATTTTATTTTGCACTATCACTATTTTGTCTATGCCAGTGATGTTGAGTGCCATGAGATGCTCTTTGGTCTGTGGCTGGGGGCATGGCTCATTGGCTGAGATGACAAGCACTGCACCGTCCATGATGGCTGCGCCGCAGAGCATTGTGGCCATGAGGGTCTCGTGGCCAGGAGAGTCCACGAATGAAACTGTGCGCAGGATCTCAGTCTCACTGCCGCAGTGAGAGCATTTCTCATCGACTGTATAAGCATCTGGCTCAGGACAGACCGGGCATTTTCTGAAAGTGGCATCGGCATACCCCAGGCGGATGGAGATGCCTCTTTTGACTTCCTCGCTGTGCTGATCGGTCCAGACTCCGGAGAGGGACTTGACAAGAGTGGTTTTGCCGTGATCGACATGGCCCACCATGCCGATGTTGACCTCCGGTTTGGGGGCCGCAGGCTTCTTTGCCTCGGCATTGGAATCTGCTACAGCCTCAGATTTGATATCGGATTTTGCCAAATTGAAATCTCCTTAAGGATTGTAAT
>DAONDW010000187.1:0-3665 GCA_035402785.1 Methanothrix sp.
GGCGAGGTATCATATTGGAAATCGTTGTGGGCATAAGCGGCGCGTCCGGAGTGCAATACGGCATACGCCTCATGCAGGTGCTGCGGGATAAGGGCTGCATCATCCATCTGGTGATCTCCGACTCGGCTGCCAAGATAATTGAGATCGAGACGGATCTGTCGCATGAGGAAGTCCTGAGGATGGCGGACCACGTTTACGAGCCCTATGACTTTGCCGCTCCAATAGCCAGCGGCTCAAATCTCTTCAAAGCCATGGTCATCATCCCGTGCAGCATGGGAACTCTCTCGGCTGTGGCCTGTGGCTCATCTGATACTCTTATCGCAAGGACTGCAGACGTCTGCTTGAAGGAGAAGAGGCAATTGATAATGGTGCCGAGGGAGACGCCTTTGAGCCTTGTGCAACTGCGAAATATGTGTGCAGCAGCCGAGGCCGGGGCTGTTATCCTTCCTGCCTGTCCAGCATTTTATTCGAGGCCAGAGAGCCTGGATGACCTGGTGGATGTGCTGGTGGGACGGGTTCTCGATCTCATTGGAGTGGAGCATGATCTTTACAGGCGATGGAAGGCAGACACTTAGAGGCCGGCGAAAAAAGGAAATGCTTATAACCGTTTGAATCAGAGCGATGCCAAGGTGAATTAGATGAAGTGCGCGCTGTGTCTTGTGGAGAAGGAGACATTTCCGGTCAAGCTCAATTTAGCAACCATCCACGGTCCCAAGGATGAGATATTTCACATATGCAAAGAGTGCCTTGATCTGGCACATCAGGCTTATCTGGATAAGGACTTCCTGGCTGTCAAAGCTGGATCCAATGCTGCGCCCCACGGCGCGCATGGGGATGCGCATGGAGCGCACCACTGATCCTTAATCGATTTTATCATGAAGACGACCATAAGCCAGGAAAAAGCAAAAGCCGCTTTTTCCTCATGCGATAAGGAGTGCGACGTGCTCATTGCCCTGTTTGAGATGGCTGTGCCCAACTGGGCAGAGATAGAGTACGTTTTGGAGGGCAGGCCGCGCATAGGCGCGGAGGGATGGCATGTCATTTATGAGCTGTTCTGCCGGTTCAATGAAACACATCCCGGAGAAAGCTCTTTTCCTGGAGGATTGTGGCTCTCCATGGGCTTTTCCAAGGATGAAGCCCTGGGGCCATGGGAAGTTGATTGCTCAGATATGAAATTTGCATTTAAATCGTGAATTATTTTTAAACTGTTTTTAAAAATCGTTTTTTGCTTTTCTGTCTGCGATTAGAGGCCTGAAGCCTGATTTGACACAAATCCACTATACACATACCATCAGTACGGATAATTGGATAGGAGAATAGTGGTGATAAGATCTGTAGCTTCAGACTTTTCATAATCGTCTATAAGTCAGCAAAAGAGATCCTCATATCATGGATTCGAATATTACAGTTGGCAGTGAGCAGGAATTCTCTGAGACAGACGTTGTATCTCAGATGAAGAGCCTCAGGAGGACCGCCATGAAGAGAAGCAAACATGAGATATTCTCCAAAATACTGGAGGTCTGCCTCAATGGCGCTAACAAGACCAAGATCGTCTATCAGGCCAATCTGAACTTCCGGACGGTAAATCCATATTTGCAGACGCTGGTCAGGAATAATTTGCTGGTGGCCAGCCAGGGAAAGCATACAATTTACAGAACAACCGATCAGGGAAAGAGTCTGGAGGAGTCCATAAACCATATCACCAACAAATTAATTCTGGATTGATTATTTTTCTGGATTGATGGTTGTCCAGAGGCCCAATAGATCAGCGCTGCACTGCTGCTACTGGTATTCTGCCATTGTGCACGGCTGTTGCAACCAGCGCTCCTGAAAAGCCCATATCCTCTAACGTCTGCAGATCCTCTTTTCCTTTCACGCCACCGCCCAGGATCAGTGGATGCTCAGAGGCTGTTGATGCGCGTTTCAGAAATGCAGCATCAAGCCCGGATGATGTGCCCACCCGGTCCAGCTCCAAAAGAATGACTGCCTCAAGGTCCAGGCGATTGAGTTCGCTCAAAAGCTCCAGAGGTGCCTTATTTGCGAGATTGGGGTCTGATGAAAGGATCTTTCTTTTCCTCATATCAATGCTGACCACGATCTTGCGGCTGCGGCCTGCCTCAAGTCCGGCGCGGGCTGCATCCGCGATGAGCGGCAGAGATGCTGTCTCAGTGCCAAGAACCGGAGACACTGCAGGCGGGAGCTTTTCCAGATCGGCTGCACTGAAGATGCCGATATCGGCCATTGTCCTGGCTGATTGAGATATCTCGTCCAATGCTGCCAGATTATCCTTTCCCTGGCCTGTCAGCATATTCAAATCGGCAACATAAACCTCTCTCGGATGGATGGTCTGCATTATCCCTCGCGGACTGGACGTGGTGACTATTCGGGAAAAAGAGGAGATGGGCTCGTAGCGGCTTCGCTCTCCGCGCACAGCATGAACAACAGCACCATTAAGTATATCGAGGACGAAGATGCACCGCACGGTTGGTCCTTTCGGGATTGGATGAATATGAGATTATTGGTTAGCCCTATGAATATCATTGAAGCAAAGGCAGCCTTAGATGGCGGCGCAGACATTCTGGACGTCAAGAACCCAAAAGAGGGGTCACTTGGCGCTAATTTTCCCTGGGCGATACGAGCCATAGCCGATCTGGCAAAAGGCCACATTCCGGTCTCAGCGACAATTGGCGACCTGGAGTTCAAGCCCGGCACAGCCAGCCTGGCAGCTCTCGGCGCAGCCACATCAGGCGCGGAGTACATCAAGGCAGGCCTTCTCGGTGCAAAAACGCCCGCTCAGGCTGAGGAGATGATGACGGGAATTGTGCGCGCTGTCAAGGAATATGATTCAGCCAAAAAAGTGGTTGCATCCGGATACTCCGACTACAAGAGGGCTGGATGTATCTCGCCCATGCTCCTGCCAGAGGCCGCCTCCAGGGCAGGCGCCGACCTGGTCATGGTAGACACAGCAGTCAAAGACGGAAGGCCCACATTCGATTTTATGAGCGAGCAACAGCTACGCGAATTCATAGACCTTGGCCACTCCAGGGGCCTGCAGGTGGCAATTGCCGGGAGCATCGGCTTTGGGCATCTGGAGCTTTTAATGAGATTACAGCCTGACATCATCGGAGTGCGGGGCATAGTCTGCGGAGGAGACAGGAGAAGCTCCATTCGGGCTGACCTCGTGACGGAGTTGAAGGCAGCTCTCACAAAATGATCATCAGGATCATAGCAGTGGGCCGGCTGCGTGAGAAATACTGGCAGGATGCGGCTTATGACTTCATCCGCCGCATTCGCCCATACTCGCGCCTGCAAATCGAAGAGGTGCCCGAATCGCATATCAAAGAGAATGCATCTCCTGCAGAAGAGACAAAGGCCATGCAGGATGAGGGCCGGGCAATCCTTGAGAAGCTGAAAGGGCACAGCGGCCAGGTTGTGGCCCTGGACAGGCAGGGAAAAAGCCTCGATTCCATGCAGGTTTCGCAGTGGCTGCAAAAGACGATACTGGATGGGCGGTCCGAGGCTGCCTTTGTGATCGGAGGCCCGCTCGGCCTGGCCTCTGAGGTTTTAGAGAGGGCTGACATGACTCTCTCGTTTTCAAGGATGACATTTCCCCATCAGATGATCAGGGTCATTTTGCTTGAGCAGATCTACAGAGGATTTCGGAT
>DAONDW010000188.1:0-3662 GCA_035402785.1 Methanothrix sp.
TTATGCAGGACATCACAATTAAAGTTTCAGAATCAGGAAACGCTTCAGCCCGGACCTTTTCCTATGAAATTCTGGTTGACGGAAAATCCAGGGAAAAGAGAGTGCTGACTCCTGTGGAGACTGTGCAGGTGCGTGAGATGGCCGGTCAGTACTTCTCGCTTTTTCGTAGCGCGAAAAAGGCGGACGCTGATGGCTATTTGTCCATTCTGCGAGACGAGATGGCTCATCTCTTCTGGCAGACGGGCAAAGCTGAAGCAGACTGGAGGGCAGAGATACAGCCAGGGGCAAGGCTCACAATTGTGTCGGACATCTCCGGGGTGCTGGAGCTTCCCTGGGAGCTTTTGAGCATCATAGATTCCAGGCGGCATGAAAACAGAGGAGATTTCAGCGTCATTCGCAGCTACATGGCAGCAGATGGACCAGCTCCCAGGCAGGCCGGGCCTTCATCGGAACCTCTGCGGGTCCTTTTTCTGGCTTCTGAACAGCCGGGATATGAAGAGGAAGAAAGAGCCATGCTCATGGCTGCTGAGGGCCTTGACATGGAGACTGTCATCTGCGAGAGCGCAAAGCTCGAAGTGCTGAAAAAGCAGGCTGAGTCATTCAGGCCCCATATTCTGCATCTGGCAGGCCAGGCAAAGATATCGGGAGAAGATGCAGTCTTTCTCATGCCAGGCGATTTCGGGCACGGGAATTCGCTGACAGCAAAAGATCTCTCTGATGCATTTTCGGATTGCGGGCTATCATGCATCATTCTCTCAGGACGGCAGAGGGATTCGGCTTCTGCCCTGCATCTGCTCAGCCAGAGGCTTTCAC
This sequence comes from Methanothrix sp., assembly GCA_035402785.1. Lineage (GTDB taxonomy): Archaea > Halobacteriota > Methanosarcinia > Methanotrichales > Methanotrichaceae > Methanothrix. The sequence continues at coordinate 814 of DAONDW010000188.1, forward strand.
AGACGATTCCAATGGCTGTGGCATGGGACGCCTCCACAAAATTCGCCCGTCCTCTATACCAGGAACTGGCAACAGGCCGCTCTCTTGAGCAGGCGCTCCTGCTCTTGCGTGAGAAAGCATCGCAGGCCTCACCAGATAGCCCCGGCCAGGGCCTTTTGTCTGCTCCATTGCCTGTTCCTGCACTGTATTCGACTGGCAGCCAGACGGAGATCATCAATCCTCATATGAGGTCTGCAGAGCCCTCAGTTTTGCCCTGCCGGGAGTTATTTTGCCTGCCTGGCCTGAAAGAAGGATGGACAGAGTGCTTTGTTGGCAGGAGGATGGAGAACTACGGGCTTGTTCCGGCACTGATGGACGGAGGCATCAGAACTCTGATTCTGACTGGAGCAGAAGGCGCAGGAAAGAGCACTCTTGCAGTTCATCTAGCCTGCATGATGACCACACCAGGCTACACAATTCTGCCGGTTTACAGCTCGCCACACAATCCAATTACAGGCATAAGGCTGCTGGAGGCTGCTTCTGCCCTATTGATCAATCTTGGAAGAGAGATTGAGGCAAAAGGACTTGCTGACGCCAGGAAAAGCGTCAGAGAACGCCTCGAAAGCCTGCTCGATCTGCTGAGATCATCCCGGACCATCATGCTGCTTGACGGCCTGGCACTGAATGACAGGACGAACAGGATCTCAGATCCAGATCTGGCCGAGCTCTATATTCAGATGCTGAGAAGCATGGGCATGAGCAGGACGATCATCACATGCCGTGCCCTTCCAGCAGATGCCCTGACGCTGCCTGCCCTCGCCAGGAACTGGCAGCTCTCAGGGCTTGATCAGGCGGCATTTATTCGTTTTTTGCTTGGCAAGAGAGCCATTGCTGACCGTTATAAAAATGGGGAGATCACCTATTCTCTTTTGGCCGGACACCACCTGGCAGCATCCGGCATTCCGCGGCTGCTGCCACAGATTGCGAGAGCATTGTGCCTGGGAGACCTGCCTTTTGGAGCAGACCCACTGGCAGCTCTTGTCAGCCGCATGAGCCCTGAATCATATCACGCCCTCTGCCTGGCAGCAGTCTACAGAATTGCTGTGAGCACTGCTGGCATTGCTGCAGTCTCCGGCCTGAAGGAAGAGCAGGCTAATGAGCTGATCCGTCAGTGGCAGGAGCTATCGCTGGCCTATGAAGTTGGCGATATATGGGCAATTCCTTCTTCTCTTTGCGACCAACTGCAAAGAGCCCTGAGTCCGGAGGATCTGCGCCTTGCCAACAGGGCAGCAGGTAGCTTTTTGAGGGATTTGGCTGAGGCCGGGAATTCCACGAGCCTGTCTCTCTCGCGCCTTGATGTCATGCTGGAGGCGCGGGGGCACTTTATGGCCTCAGAGGACTGGAACTCTGCCTTAGCAGTCACTGCACGCATCAGCGGTTACCTGAAGAGGCGCGGCTATCATTCCATGCTGATTGGACTGAACAGGGAACTGCTGGACAGACTGCCTCAATCCACAGCCCCCATCATCAGGATCGCTGAGGCTGAACTTGATTGCGGAAAATATCGAAAGGCCGCTGACTGGTACAGCCGCGCCCTGCAAATCTCTCCTGACGCATCCTCCTACCATGGCCTTGGCCTCGCGCACCTGGGAGAAGGCAAGCTCGACCTTGCGAAAGATGATATGGAAAAGGCAGTCGATGCCTATCGTGCTGCAGACGATTCCACCGGCGAGGCGTCCAGCCTCAAGAGCCTGGCTGGCATTGACCTCAAAATGGGCCAGAATGCAAAAGCCCTGGAGAGGATGAAGAGGGTCGAGGAGATCATGAGATTGCAGGGCGATGTGCCTGGCCGGGCTGCTGTTTTGCAGGAGGCCGCCCGCCTGGAGATGATCGAAGGCAGACATGATGATGCCAGGCAGATGCTCGTGTCTTCTCTACAGCTACTGGAGAGTTCCGGGGACCTGCGGGGCGCATCCTTTGCTCTATTCAATCTGGCAAGCCTCGACCTCGAAAAGGGAGACTTCGAGCATGCAGGCGAGGAATTCTCAAGAGCCCTTCCGGGCTTCAGGGAGATGGGAGACCGGGCTGGCGAAGCTGCCATACTTCACAGCCTTGGAATGATTCAGTCCCATGCCGGAGAAAAGGAAAAAGCTGAAAAAAGCTTCAGAGAGGCTCTTTTCATCAATCAGGACCTGGAAGACAGGGCTGCAGAGGCCGGGTCATTCTTCCAGCTTGGAGTTCTTGCGGTACAACAGGACAGGATCAGAGAGGGCCTTCAGCTCATGGCAATGGCTGCAGTGATCCTGAGAAGCATCAAGAGCGAAGAGGTGAAAAACGTAGAACCGCTGGTCGAGAGGCTTGCGTCTCAGCTCAAGTACAGCCAGGAGCAGTTCATGCTCATGGTTCAGGAGGTACTGCAAAACTATGCAAAAGATCGTGGGAGGGGGCTCGTGGAAAGGACCTGGGGAAGGTAGGAGAAAGCCTGCCTCCTTCTGCCATCTTTCCTGTATTGCGATTCTGGTTCATCCCACCTTTGCCTCGGCCACAGCATCCACCCCGCATGCAGCGATCTTCTCTGCGAGCTTGGCCAGCACCTCTTTCCTCATGCCACCCACGAATTTGATGGAGCCGACAACGAGATGTCCGCCACCGGATACGCCTCCATTTGGAATCTCCTCCATCAGCTCTTTTACCATTTGAGGGATGTTCATGCGCACGGCGCGGCTCCTCAGCACAGCGAAATCCGGGCCGTAGCCAATGGTGACCACCGGCTTTCCAGCGAACTTCTTGCACAGCCTGTCATGCACCTCGCCAGATGTCTTTCCAGGCGGCGGGAATGTGAACTTGTGGGCGAAGTTCTCCACATCCAG
>DAONDW010000189.1:0-3659 GCA_035402785.1 Methanothrix sp.
GAGCAGTGGCTGCGATGATTGGCGCAGATGTCCTGGTCAGGCCGCTCATGGATGAGGTGGCGGAGCTGCCAGGCTTTTCCCGGCGGCTGATCAATTATGGGCAGGCCAGGTTTTATCTATATTTACCTCGTATGATACCACTGCCTGCACCGCATTCTCAATGCACATTAGCTCTGCAAAAAAAAGATAAATAAACTCGATTTAGGTGCATTACCCAATCATCCCATGGAGAATAGCAAAGAGCCACCTTCCTCGAGCGATCTTTTGGATCTCCTGGCATACGCAAACCTTAAGGTAATTGGCTTCTTCTTATAATCCTATGCTGCAGGAACTCCAATTGAGCATTGTAGTTGAGAACTCTGCATCTCTCAGCAACAATTCCGTATGGGGTCAGCATGGTCTCTCTATCTTCCTGGAGCTTGGCTATGGCCACGAGATTGTGAGGCTCCTATGGGATACGGGAGCCTCATCTGAGGTAATGCTGCATAATGCTTACGCTATGAATATCGATCTATTCGATCTCGATCTAATCTGCTTAAGCCACGGCCATTATGATCACACCGGCGGGCTTATGGGAATACTGAATTGCGCCAGGCCAGGTCTGCCAGTTCTCGTCCATCCTGATGCCTTTTGCCCTAAATACAAAACCAGGCCAGGTCTCAAGTACATAGGCCTCCCATTTACGAGAGAACAGGCGCAGGCTGCAGGTGCGGTCATGCTGGAGGGTCGGAAGCCCGTGGAAATCGCCTCAGGAGTCATGACCACTGGAGAGATTCCAAGGATTGTGCCTTTTGAAACGGTTGAGGGATTTCGGACTGCCAGAGATGGCAAATGCTATCCGGACGCCATCAATGACGATCAGGCCCTGGCCATCAACCTTCCTGGAAAGGGGCTTGTGGTCGTCTCCGGCTGTGCGCATTCTGGAATCATCAATACAATCCAGCATGCAAAAAAGATCACCGGCATCGATGAGCTTTACGCAGTGATCGGAGGCTTTCATCTCATGAGCGCAGATGAAAAGAGAATTGAGGCGACTGCTGAGGAGCTTGTGGAGCTTGACCCAAAGCTCGTCCGTCCCGGACATTGCACCGGGAGCCGGGCAGTATGCATGCTGCAGAGGGCTTTGGGGCAGAGGTGCCAGCCACTTTCGGCTGGCGAGATAATAATATTATGAGTGAAAGTATTTAAAGTTGAAGATGGCCGTTCAGGCTGCTCCACATCTCGGTTATGGCCTTTGCCACAGGACCTTCGGTCTCTGTCACTGCACGACCTGCGACCATCGCCTCCACCACTGAAGAATGATAGGGCAGCCTTCCTGCAACTGAAACATCCAGCTCCTGACAGAGGACCTCGATTCTTTTCGCCCCTTCTGGATTCAGGTCATATTTGTTTATGCAGACTGTGCAGTCTATGCCAAAGTGATCTGCCACATCGAGAATCCTTTTCAGGTCATGCTCGCCGGTTATGGTGGGCTCGGTTACCACCAGGGCCATATCAGCTCCGGTAAGCGATGCAATCACCGGGCAGCCGATTCCCGGCGATCCGTCGATCAATATCAGATCCTTCTTTCTGGATGCGGCCAGATCTCTTGCCATCTCCCTTATCATGGCCACCAGCTTTCCTGATGCCTCCTCGCCCGGAAAAAGCTCGGCATGGACCATTGGACCAAATCTGCTCTCAGAGATGTAGGCATAACCGGCTAGGCTGTCTCTCATTTCGATGGCTTCAGCCGGGCAGACCAGCTTGCATACTCCGCAGCCCTCGCAAAGAGAGGCATTGACGGAAAAACCGGAAATGGCATCAAAACGGCAGCTCTCCTCGCAGACGCCACATTGAGTGCATTTCGAGCTATCCATAAAAGCCCTTTTTATGCCGAAAAACTCCCTCTGCTGGATAATTTTAGGCTGCAAGATCAGGTGCAGATCCGGCGCGTCCACATCGCAATCGACAAAGACCGCATTGTCTTTTGCCAGAAATGCGAGAGATGCGACCAGGGACGTCTTTCCAGTTCCGCCTTTGCCGCTGACTACTGCGATCTGTTTGATTGTATCATCTCCTCGACCATATTCTCAATCTTTCTGGCAAGGTCCTTAAATTGCGCCTTCCATTCAGCCATCTCCTCCGCAAAGAGCATGCCCCTTGAATAGATCTCGGCGATCCTCCTATCCAGGGGAATTTCCATCAGCAGAGGGATGTTTTTCTCTTTCAGATAGCTGTAGACTCTTTCGTCTCCAGTGCCACATTTGTTGACCAGGACGCCATGCGGGATTTCCATCTTTGCCAGCACTTTCACTGCGATTTTCAGGTCATAGAGGCCAAAAGGCGTCGGCTCGGTGACGAGAAGGCAAAAGTCTGTGCCGCGAACTGATTCCACCAGAGCGCAGGATGTCCCTGGAGGGCAGTCCACGATCACCATTTTATTTTCTGCTTCATCTTTTACGGCCCTGATAAGTGGAGTGCTGCGCGCTTCTCCGGTCGCCAGTTCGCCCCAGACCATCTCAAGGCCATTGGATCTGGCACGAATGATCTCTCCAATGGTGCGTGAACCATCTGAAATTGCGTTCTCTGGACAGACGATAGCACATGCTCCACAGCCGTGACATAGCTCGGCAAATAGCAGGACATCCTTTTTCAGCACGGCTAATGCATGATAGGCGCAGACATCTGAGCATTTGCCGCAATGGCTGCAGCGTCCTTCGTCAATTACCGGCACTGTAACCTGACAATCTTTTCTCTCGATTATCGTCTTTTTTGGAAAGAAAAGATGCGAATTGGGCTCCTCAACATCGCAATCGGCAATTGTCACACCCAGTTCATCAAGAGAGGCAAGAGTTGCGGCCATGTTGGTGGCCACAAGCGTCTTGCCTGTGCCCCCTTTGCCGCTTGCGACAGATATCTTCAAATCATTCCCTCAAAATCGAGGCTCAGCCTAATGTTTATGCTCTTTGCAGGCATTGTCAAGGTCTGCGCGGGTCAGCATCTCTGCCTTCCAGTCATCTACAGCATCCCTGACTGTGCCTGCAGCGCCCACGAATACATCCACTCCCGCCTGGTTGAAGAGCGTGACAGCCTTTGGTCCAAGTCCGCCCACGATCATGACCTTCACGCCTTCACCGAGGATTGCCTCTGTGGGCAGACCGGTTCCGCCCATATGCTCGCTCACGTTTTGCAGCACCTTGAGGTCTCCATTATCAAGATCTATCAATGTGAATGTAGGAGCCCTTCCAAAATGCTGGCAGATGACATCGTCCATGCCTTCTTTTCCCATTGTTGGAATGCAAATCTTCATTGTCTCTGACCTCCTCTGCCGCCTCCAAGACCTGCTCCACTTCCGCTTGAATCTCCGCGGCCACGGTTCATTCCAGATCCCTGGCCTCTTCCAGCGCCCCTTCCCTTTCCCTGTCCGCCAGGTCCTCTGCCCTGACCCATGCCAGCGTGGGCCTGGACGGATGGGCTGCTGATTTTAGCCAGCTCTCCGCGTTTGAACTTTTCCACAACATCTCTGACGCTTCCGCCACCCTGATACTGATAAACATCGATCATGGCTTTGGAGAGGGTCAGCATGGCATTGGGGCCGATATTTCCTGTAACCAGTGCGGAGACTCCCTGCCTGGCCAGCTCCTCAGAAGCCTGTATTCCTGCTCCGCTTGATGCAGACG
>DAONDW010000190.1:0-3658 GCA_035402785.1 Methanothrix sp.
AAATCCCTGAGGCAGGATACTCTCCAGAAATTATTATATACCCAAAGCCAAAACACCATTGATGCTTTTCTTCGCCCATGTGGGTCTCACACTGGCCTCTGCCCGGCTCTTGCCTCGCGCAAGCATGGGGTTTATCGCTCTGGGCTCAATGCTTCCAGATATCATAGATAAGCCTCTGGGCATTCTGGTATTTGGCGGCGCCAATATGGGCCGGACAATCGCCCACACTCTTCTCTTTCTGCTGCTTTTTGCCGCCATTTCCTTCTACACCCGGGATATTCGAATCATCAGCCTCTGCTGGGGGGTCTTCGTTCACCTTATCCTGGATTCAATGTGGGCCTCACCAATAATCCTGCTCTGGCCACTCCTTGGACCTTTTCCTGCAGCTAATCTTATGGATACATGGAGCTACCTTGAGATGCTCTTGCGCGGCCTTGAAAATCCCTATATCCTGATACCGGAAATATCAGGTCTGGCCTATCTCATATACCTCGGCTATGATAATAGATCGGCTGCGCCTGCCTGGATTGAGAACCATCTTAAAAAATCAAAAGATAAAACCAGCATTATGCTGAGATCCATATTCAAAGTCTGAAAAAGTCCTTTCTTGTCAGGACCTGACATAGCAAAGCATGGCAAGAGCATAAGAAATCGGCTATATCTAACACAGATCAGATACTTTTAGTAAGATAGATTTATAAGGGAAAACAGATCTTACTTGAATTGTTGTTATACTTCCCAGAGGCTATTATGGGGGAATCGATAATTAGGGCGAGGCGGAGCAAAGATAGAATCATTTTTGAGATTCTAAAGATTTGCACGAATGGCGAAAATATCACCAAGATAGTATATCAAACCAACACAAACTTCACCACCATCAAGAGCTACCTGGACATGCTCATAAAAAACGATCTAATCGAATGCATAGGCACAACCTCTCCCAGGTCATATAAATCGACCCCCAAAGGCATAGAGATGATGAACCGCTTGGGATCGCTGCAAAAAGAGCTGCAAGAGCTGACGGTGTGAATCACCGCCACCTATTTTCCATCTCCATTCTGGCTGCCTTCAGCTTCCGGATGCTGATATAATATTGAACCAGAAACACAATGCCAGCGAGGCCAAGTATGGCGAAAATTATCGTCATGGCGAGAGGAGCGCTTCTCCGGTAATAATTGACCTCAATATATGGAATTTGTGTTGTATTATTCCATGTGAGGACAGTGCCTGAAGCCACATCCATGAATTGATCCGGCTCTGGCCGGGCTATGCCCAGACTGCGCTCTCCCGTGGTATAACCAGAGGGCAAGATTATGCGCACAGGGCCAGGATCTTGAATGGGAAGCACATACTGCTGCCCCCGTTGACTCATGCTGTAGATGAGCTTGCCCTGGACTCGCGTGGCAAAGCTCAGGCTATAGATATGATCTCCTCTTTGGTATCGATAGCTGCTGTTGAAGCTTATGTTCTTCCCATGTTCATCAAAGAGAGTCATGTTCTCAGCCTGATCTTGAAGCGTCAAAGTTATCCTGCTCGCGTTGACTGGCAGGGTGACCTGTACTCTGTCTCCGCTGAGATGATAGACAGTGCCATTCCACGGCGCAGAATTGCTGATGGTTTGCGCGCCAGAAGAAATCATGACGGAGGCGATCAAGACGAGAAACATCCATGCAGCCACTTTGATATTATGGTATTTCATAACTTGGTGCAGCAATGCAGTCTTGCTTTATCAAAGTCGCGGGCCGCCATGGACCCGATCAAATTTCAAATTTGAGAAGCTGCGATGCTTTGGAGATGAGATGCTTCGCAAAATATATCTTGCCGGAAGGCTCAGATGAAAGATGTGTCATCAATCCAATCCAGATTTCGGGGTTTTCTTATCGACCTGGATGGCGTTCTTTATGTGGGAAAAGAGCCGATTCCCGGAGTCAAGGAATGCCTGGAGCGCATGGATGAGCTGGGATACGGCTACAGATTTGTCTCGAACTCAACCAGGCGCTGCAGAGAATCGGTTGCAGACCGCTTGAGCGGCCTGGGCTACGATATACCTTCCAGGAAGATCTTCACTCCGCCTCTCGCAGCCATTGAGCACATGAAGAAAGAGCATAAAAATAGATGTTATCTGCTCACCACCGGCGATGTGCATGGGGACTTTGAGAACGCGGGCATGAACATCTGCGAAGATGATGTGGATTTCGTGATAATTGGAGACGCTGCAGATGGATTTACCTTCGAGCGCCTAAACGAGGCTCTGCGGCTGATATTGAATGGCGCTGAAATCCTTGCCCTGGAAATGGACAGGTACTGGAAAGAGCCTGATGGAATGGTTCTGTCCGCCGGCCCATTCGTCACCGCCCTGGAATATGCCACAGGAAAGAGGGCGCAACTGATGGGAAAGCCTTCAATGCAGTTCTTCCAAATGGCCCTGGCCGACCTGGGAATCAGGCCAGAAGATGCTGCAATGATCGGGGATGACATACAAACCGATGTGCATGGGGCTCAGGAAATGGGCATGCATGGGATCCTCGTCAAGACTGGAAAATATAGAGAAGATCTGGCAAAGAGCCTTGATATAGCTCCTGATATGGTTTTGGATTCTCTGGCCCAGCTTTCCAGATATATCTAGCTGCCAGGGCACCTTTTTCGGGCACAAAAGTTAATTAACCGCGCGCTCAAATGAAGTCACCATCCAGGATATTCGCTTGGAGGATATCCATGGCAGGGAGAGAGGAGGTTTTCAATTTGAAGAGATTTGATGCCATGCTGGAGAAGGATGTGGCCGGCTATGAGGGCAAATTTTCACATCTAATTGCCAGGGCTCCTGCCCTCTACAGGATGATGACCCGTCTTTTGGACGATCGCGACCTTCCAAGATCTATGTCGCCTCTGGTCATAGCAGCCATTGCTTATTTTATACTTCCTGAGGACATCATACCCGAAGAGAAATATGGTCCAATCGGCTATGTGGATGACATATATCTCTGTGCCTTTGTCGCCAATGAGGTGAGAAAGGAATCAGGCTCATCCGATATCCTGGCAAGGAATTGGGATGGAGATGTTCCAGTAAATGATCTGGTAAATGAAATACTAGAACGAGAGACTGAGATCATAGCAGATAAAAAAGACAGAATAATGCAATATATCGGCTATGATCAATTGGGAGCCTCCTCGTCCGATTGTATCGACTAAATAGTCAACTGGATGATCCCGGATGTGGCAGAAGCGTCCTGCTTGCTTCAATCCGGCTGCATTTTCTTTCAAGCAGGCTTCTTCATCTCAGCCCCTGAAAGGCCGATAGGGGCGTCTCATTTGCCTGCCGCAGCATAGACATGTGGTAGTAAGAACCCCATTTGAAAGCCGCACTCTTGTTTTTTCCGGCGAGAGAAAGCTGCCACAGTGCCTGCAGAAGAGGCGCTTGTACCGAATGGGCATTCTCACTCGAATGCGACTGCTGATCTTTCTGGCTATCTGCACATATCTCTCGCTCCTCTCAGGATGAGCCAAATGCGCATCATCAGCCAGCGCAAAAAGCCTCTCGATTCGCTGCATCGCCAGATCTCTGGATTTATGGCCATCCTTTTTTCGTCTCACGGACAAAACCCTGCAATGAACAGAGTATTAAATCTATTTCATTTGACGGACATTATTTTTATCTTGC
>DAONDW010000191.1:0-3629 GCA_035402785.1 Methanothrix sp.
ATCGATATCCTCGCAGATCGATATCCTCGCAGATCGATATCCTCGCAGATCGATATCCTCGCAAATCGATATCCTCGCAAATCGATATCGTTTGGCATCCAGCAGGGCGGATTTATATGAATAACAAACTCGTCGGCAATGCATTTCGATATGCTCCCTCCCTTGGATTTAGAGGCATACTGACGTTGCTTTTGATCATGGCCATCATTTCCCACTCCCAGGCATACGAGGCAGGAGCGCCCATGCCTCCTGAAAGGTTTGGCGACGACTACTACAAGGTCTACGGAACTCCAAATCTGACACTTTCACTGGAGAGCGCAAGCTTCGATCAGGGTGAAGCTGCATCGCTCTTTCTCACCCTCACCAACCGGGGGCGGATCACTGCCTTCGAGGTCAATGAGGAGCCAGGTGCCAATAAAAGAGAGGAGATCCTGGCTGCTGAGCGCGAGCAGGAGCTGGAAAAGCTGAGGACTGTGGCGCAGGATGTGTCGGTTCTGCTGGTAGCCGAGAACGAGAGCGCAATCGATATCAAGCGTGCTGTGGCTTTTCCAGGAAGCATCCGCGAGGGCCAGACCTCGGCCCGCCTGGAGTTTCCGGTTGAGGTCTACAAGAATGCACGCCCTGGCCTCTACAGGCTCTATGCCATAGTCAACTGTACCTATCAAAAGGATGTCTCAGTGGAGGCTGATGAGGACCGCCCGGAAAATCCAGATGTCTATTACTGGTATGAGAGCCTGAGCCAGAAAATTCCAATCACCCTGAAGGTCGAGAGGAAAAGCGGCGCGGAGTTTGAGGTCCTGAATGTGAGCCCGTCCTCTCTGGCTGTTGGCTCCCAGGACAATGTGGTCAGGATCCGCATTAGAAATATCGGCCATGACACTGCAAGGGATCTTGTGGCCAGCTTGAGGCCCGAGAGCGGAATTTACGTGAGCGTTGACGAGTCGCCCATATCAGCTCTGTCTCCTTTTGAGGACGCAGACCTCTTCTTCAAGCTCGATGTATCAAAAGACGCAGTGCCAGAAAAGCTATACCAGCTCCGGGTATTCTTTGATTTTTCAGATAGCTACAGGGATGATCTCTCTGACTGGGAGAACGCCTACATTCGAATTGAGCCGGGCAAGGCCTCCTGGCCGCAAGCTGCAGCAGCTACAGTCCTCGTGCTTGCGGCAGCAGCGCTTTTGATCATCAGGAAACGGAGAAAGAGCTGACCTTCCATGACAGAAGAGAAAAGGCCTCCGGCCATATCTGCCAGCGGAGTGGTCAAAAGCTTCGGGCGGCTGAAAGTGCTCGATGACCTGACTGTGGACATTCCCTCAGGCGTGACCTATTGCCTGCTGGGGCCAAATGGCTCAGGAAAGACCACATTCATCCGGGCTGTGGTTGGGCTTCTTTCGCTGGACGGCGGAGTGATGTCTGTTTTAGATCGACCGGTCGCAGAGGTGGGCAGGATCTATTCTCAGATCGGGTATATGACCCAGCATAAGGCGCTCTATCCGGACCTGACCCTCCAGGAGAACATGGAGTTTTATGCCGGGCTTTATGGCATCTCCGGAAAAAAGCGTGAAGAGAGAATAACCGAACTTTTGGAGATGGTTGCCCTGTCCGAGCACAGGGGCCGCCTGGCAGGTGCTCTGTCTGGAGGCATGTATCAGAGGCTTTCTCTGGCCTGCACTCTCATTCACGAGCCGAGGCTTCTGCTGCTCGATGAGCCCACTGTAGGAGTCGATCCGCGCCTGCGCCAGACCTTCTGGCAGTACTTCAAGAGGCTGACTGAAGAGGGCAGGACAGTTCTCATCACAACTCATCTCATGGACGAGGCAGAGAAGTGCCAGAAGGTGGGCTACATGAAGGCCGGAAGGATGGCAGCTGAAGGAAGCCCCCAGGAGATTCAGCGCCTGGCTGGGCTATTGCCTGTTCTTCGGCTGTGGCTGACTGAGCCAGAGAAGGACGCTGCTCTTTTGAGAAAGCAGGGCTACAGGGTACAGGTCTCAGGAGATGTTGCAGAGGTCTTTTTGGAGGGCCACGCTATGATCAAGGAGATTCTCGCCTCGGTCTCGCCTCGCGACATGCGTCTAGTCGAGCCCACGCTCGAAGAGGCATTTTTAAGGCTGTCGGAGGCTGCATGACCCCAGACTTCAGCAGGGTAGGTGTCGTCTCTTTGCGTGTTGTGCGGCAGCTCAAAAGGGACAGGCGCACAATCGGACTCATCGTCTTTGCTCCGATAGTTCTCATGATCCTCTTCGGCTATGCCCTGTCAGGAGACATGAGCGGGGTTCATCTCGGACTCGTTGATGAAGGGGGGCATCCTGTCATCAGGGGGCACATCGAATCGATATCCGACTTCGACCTGCTCCATCTGAGGACTGAGTCGGACGCCGAGAGGCTGATAAAAGACGGACGGCTTAACGGCGCAGTGGTCCTGCAGCCAGATGGAGTGCGTGTCCTTCTGGATTCAAGCAGCCTGCAGATATCAAATGCAATAACTGCGGCTGTGCAGGCAGGAGCAGCAGCCGAAGGGGCGACGATGAATGCCAGGGGGGCAGAAGGTGCATCAAATACAGGAAGTGAAAGTGGAGCTGGATATTCAGGGGGGGCAGCAGGAGCAGAGGGCGCATCAGCGATCACAACCCGCTACATCTTCGGCTATGACCTGGAGATGATGGATACAGTTGGCCCGGCGATCCTCGGCCTCGTGGTCTTCTTCTTCACATTCATCAACGCCGCCATTTCATTTATCCGCGAGAGGTCTCAGGGAACTCTTGAAAAGTTCATGGTCTCGCCCTTAAGCCGCGTGGAGATGATCTCTGGCTATGTGCTGGGCTTCTCGCTCTTCACCCTTCTTCAGTCAGCCACCACTCTTTCAGTTGTCACTCTGGGCTTTGGAGTGCCGCTCAAGGGAAGCGTCGCATCTGCGCTGTTCATTGTGCTGCTTTTAGGAGCAGGCTCCCTGGTCCTCGGCTCCTTTTTCTCCAACTTCGCACGAAGTGAGTTTCAGGTGGTGCAGTTCATTCCTCTGATCATCACTCCACAGATCGTGCTATGCGGCATCTGGTGGCCGCTTCAGTCCGTTCCTGATTTCATCCGCCCATTCTCCTACATTCTGCCCCTCACATATGCAGCAGATGCACTTCGGGCTGTGATGCTCAGGGGCGCGGGAATCGCAGATATCCTCTATCCGGATCTCCTGGCACTGGGTGTATTCTTCGTGCTCTTCTTTGCCGCTGCAACGCTGATGCTTCGAAGAGAGGTTGGGTAAAATTGGTCGGGATACTGCAGGCAGGGATTGCGGCAAAAAAAGCGCAATCCTGCTGCTCCTCAGGTCAGCTTGCTTTTGACCTTCGCATAAAATCCGTCTCTGGTTGCCACCTTCACGAACCTGGCGGGAGTCTCTGCCTTGCTGATGATCACCGAGTCCTGGGAGGAAATGGTGGTCGATGTCTGGCCGTCAACCACTACGAGCGCCTCTTTGTCCGGCAACTTGAGCCGAACTTCGATCTCGCTGTTTCCCGGAATCACCCAGGGCCTGCTTGAGAGCTTGAAGGGTGCCATTGGGACGAGCACAATTGCTTCAACCCTGGGATCGACAATTGGCCCTCCGGCGGACATTGCATAGGCTGTGGAGCCTGTGG
>DAONDW010000192.1:0-3614 GCA_035402785.1 Methanothrix sp.
TTTTAAGTTATGATGTGCGATTTGGATATAGTGATAGCGATTAGCGGATGGCTTGACCCACCCCACCCTCCTATTCTTTGACATTTTTACCTTAGAGCTACCCCAGGGAATATCCATTCTAAACTTCAGCCTCAGCATCTACAGGGACCGTGCCTCTGGAGCCCCCCCAAGTCATTTGCTGCTGATGAAAAGCCGCTAGCCCTGGATATGGCTTTATGCCATGGCCTTGTGCTACGTGTATCGGACCACATCACCGGGTTTATGCAGCCGGACATAATTTGCATCCAGCCAGGCTGTGACCACTTCCACATCAAGGCGCAGCTCGTGAGCCACTTTTACAGCATTCACCTCGCCATTCATGCCGAACTCTGCGATGCAGGCAATCTTTGATCCTATCGGATGAGTCCACATCTTGCTTCAGGAGAGGGTCATTTGCGGAGGATGCCAAACTGAAATTTTCGCTATCTAATGGCAAATGTGCGGAGGACGCGGAGGATGATTTACCCTCCGGCCCATTTGCGTTCCTATCTTCCTTTGCCCACTCTCTCTACACCCCCTCATTACAATATTTTGATTTTGACTTTGGGTTAAACCGTCCTCCGCGTCCTCCGCAAAATGACCTATTGCTTGCGATTCATGGACTTTTGGTCCTCCGCAGACCGCCCGACCACGATTACGCTCCATTTCATTGCTTTGGTGTGTTTATCTTGTGTGCCGATGAGTTTCCTGCCTGAAGGAAATACTTGGTCTACACGAAGATGTAGCGCTTGGCCGAACATGGATGCACCACGAGTTCCTTTGTCTGTGGCCTTGATAATTCCTTCAGGCATCTCATTCTGAAATGGCTTGTATATGCTCTGGACGTCGGTTAGTTCTCTCTTCAACTGTGCGGCAGTGATCTTGTCGTCTCTGTGCAGCTTCTGCCACTGTTCTAGGAACAGATCCCACTGTCCCGTTTCCTGGTCTGCATTATCATATAGCTCGGCTGCATTTCCGAGGAAGTCATCCACACCAGCATAAGTCAGTATGCCGCCTATGGTCTTGCTCCATTCTTCAAAGCTTCCTATCCTGGGTGCTGTTCCTTTTGGTTTTCCGGCCACAACCCAGGCCCGCACCATAGTAAGGAGCATTGACAGAAGCTCGCTGCGGTGCTCGTGCACCCACTTCATGAGATCTGGGTGCCGAAAGCCGTCTCTTAACCAGGGCTGCGCTATGGCTGCATCTAGGCGGATCCAGTAGGCTCTCCTGGCGATATCTCCACCCAACTGAATATTATTTCCAGTCGCAAACCATGCTGCGGTCTGCGGCAGATTCAGCATTTTGCTTATGCCAAGCATTCTGTCGGACCACGTGCGGGCCGTGAGCATCTGAGACAGCTTAGCTGATTTCAGCATGGCTGTCACATTATCGATTACTACAATTTGCGGGCCAGAGATTAGCACGGCGGTGATCGCCTTTCTCCATTCATCATCTGAATCCGGGGCCGTCTGCATACATGCCTTTGCCCCGGTAGCTATCTCTGCGATAATCTCTGTTAACAGGCTTGCACCTGTGCCTGCTTGTGGTTTGTCGAATAGTCCAAGTGGAATATTCCCGTTAATGAGTGGCAATGTCAATGTAGTCAGTAATGCTGCAACGGTATTCGCTCTGCTTGCCTGGTCCTTGAACGGGAAATCCCCAAATACTTCTTTCACGATATAGGCAGCCGCTTCTTTCGCGTCTGTCTGTGTGGGCGTTTCCGGCACGTTTAGAGCCATCTTCGTCTTTCCTGTGTAGTATAGACGGGTTGCTGCATCATACCCTAGCTGCTCGACTATAGAGCCGTCTGGCCTGACGACGGGGCTCGTTATGAGGCCTATTAAGGGCAGGATGGCAGGCCATGCCGGAAGCGCTAGAATATCCTTAACGACCGCCGATGGAGGGTAGGAGGGCACGGCTTCATCGTCGTGATTGATCTTCATGTACCGGGCACATCGCGCCATCATTCCTCGCAGAGCTGACTCGCTCAGCGGCTCTATCTGCATGATACCGTTTTCATCTGGACGGATACGAACCAGCGCACCAGACCGAGCAAACATGGTTGGGGGCTCATTTGCTGCCACTAATGCAGGTAAGGTTGCCGCGGTGAGGGTGTGCAGCCATGCGCCCGTGACAACGATTTCAGGCAACCCATCTTGCTTTTCCGCCTGATCATAAACAATCGGCTCCCGTTTGATGAGGTCAATCTGGTCATAGTCCACATTCAGCGTTTTAAGCTGTTTTTTATATTTTTCCAGGAAATTAAGCGCTTTCTTCTCCTCAGATCGTGATAACGTTCCATATGTAACCACCTTTTCGATGAGTTTCTTGTTTGTATTACGGTCGAACTTGTTAAAACCGGCACTATCGTTTGATTTTGCCCCATCGCATACCGAATCAAGTGCTCGAATTGCATCTATCACGGTCGGGCCGGGTGCGGTGCCATCTGCGATCTGCTTCTCCTTGCGGTCCGCTTCTGGCTCATAAAACTCCCTGGTCTCGGAAATTGCCTTTTGAATGGTCCGCACCCTGTAATCCTGGCGATCAGTCCACTTTGCCCGTTTCCCGAACTCTGACCGTGAGAATAGTCGTTCCATTTGCTTCGCGTTGCCACCTGTCCAGAAGGCCAGCATGTTCGCCAAAGCCATATCTGCCGCGGATTCGTCGCCATTATAACTTGAGGTACCCCCTTCCCAGAGGGCTTTGAACTCCTGGCCGTTCTTTGCCTTCAATGCCTTCTGGATTAGGGTATCGTCTGGCAGTTCACAATACTCTTTTGCTGTTTTTCGCTGTAATTTCTGCTTCTTGTCTTCTCCAAAGATATCAGTATAGAGTTGATCAAGCTGCTCTTGACGAGCTTCGATGGCATTGGTCACTGAGGCCATCACCAGATCACCTGTAAGACAGCATTGCCTAGAACTGCTGTATATCTCAACCTTATGTAGATACTTGGCGTTTCTGCATCGATTTCCCGGCTTTATCCCTCTAATTAGGATATGCAAACCTTTGCCGCTTTGGGACCGTTCCGTATAGGATGCAAACATCTTCACGATCTCCAGCGCCCATGGCTCAATTTCGCCGTCTTTGATGCAGTCGTCCAGATCTATGAATACAATGCCGGATTCCTCAGTAACGAAAAAACATATGCCATCGTAGATTTCCATATCCTGATATGCTGCTGTGGCTGCGTTGAAGGATGTCCACGTCCTTAGGTCTGTGGAACTAGCCCTTTGACCAGTTGCCGGCGAGTATGGGATTTTCGTTTTTTTGCCGTCTACTATTTCCAGCTTATAGCAGTCCCATTGATTGAGTGCTTTGAGGCTACTGTCTATGCTCTCAGGACGGAAGACCATGCTCACACGCCTCCGAGCTGATCGAATGCAGAGAATACGTTCTTCCCTCTCGGAACCTTTTTATAAGAAGACATTGATATAATCAAGTTGACCACTCCTGCATGGTAAGTGTTTAGGCTCGAAGAGGCTCCAACCTCTTCGGCCAAATCAAATCTCTTCACTACGATCCGCCTCGCCAGAATCTATTCTCATGTGCTCCTCCAACGCGGCTTGAACTTCTGGTTTCAGGACTCCGTATAGTCT
>DAONDW010000193.1:0-3573 GCA_035402785.1 Methanothrix sp.
CTGGCCTTCAGGGTGCATTCCGATATCGGCGAGAGCTTCCTATTCGCAATAGACGCAAAGAGCAAGATGCGGCTGGGCGAGAAGTACGAGCTGAAGGACGGGGATGTCATCAAGATAGTCTCGACGAAGTGAGACTATAATTTTTTTATTACGCAATAAAAGTGATGGCTTAGGGCTGCAGCCGCAATGTCCTGGCCATGCAGATCGATAGCCGTTTGCATGAGCGCCAGGGAAAAGCCATCACCAACTATCCGGCTGCGCTGCCACCTGGCGACTAAGACATGGCAGCCTAGGCCTTCAATGATTCTTTATCGCCCTTAAACCAAAATTTTAAGTATAACTACCTAAAATTATTATAACTATTGGGATTTCATTTGGGGGCATGGCAATCATGATAACTGCAGGCTGCAACTGGGCTGGGGACGCAATCCTCAGGGATACGATCATGTATGATAAGAGGGCGATCATCGGCAACTCGGGGCTCTACATTCCCACCGACATCCGGGCATGGCTCTCTTCCACCAAAAGCGAGGTCATTCTAATTGCCCTTCAGGAGATTGACCTGCCTTCAGACCGCAGGGCTGGCACTTTTGACCAGAGGGCTATGAAGATCTGGGAGTATGTCGCCAGATCTGTGCAGTACATCACAGACAAAAGCACATTTGGACTGGATGACTTCTGGCTTTTTCCGGAGGAGACGCTCATCCTGAAAAAGGGCGACTGCGAGGATGCTTCTTTCCTGCTCGCAGCCCTGCTTCTGGCCAGCGGCATCTCTGAGCACTGCGTGCGAGTGGTCCTGGGCAGGATATCCACCCCTGACGGAGACTATGGTCATGCCTGGGTGGTCTATCAGAACGAATCCGGCATCTGGTGTCTGCTGGAGTCCACCCTGGACGACATACCTTCCGAGCTGACGCCTGCCGATCCCTTTACTTTGCAGGGAAACCAATATCAGTACCAGCCGCAGTTCTGCCTGAACGCATCTCATTTATGGTCAATAGGGATGACCAGCGCCAGGATTACGGATTACCTGAAAACGAGAGGCAGGTTCAGAGGGAAAAAATAGCGTTTTTTTGCCAGTTGTGTAACGTCGATTGAATAATTTAAATAATTATTTGTGGATCGAAACATGAGCAAAGGCTCCGCTTTCATCCGTTGCGACTGCGTTATAGCTCCCGCAAACTCTGTGCAGTTGGCGAGATCACTCTGAAGGATGGAAAGCTGCCGATGTCTCGACTTCCCAGTTGAATCTCTCCCGACCCACGGTCAGCGAAATCCGCCCTTCTCGATCCTACAAGTTAAATACTAGCAAATTAATGATTGCCATGTCCGATATGCTTGATGATATGGAAAACAGGGAGATGTATCTGAAAACCTATCAACAGGGAGCAGAAACCCTTGTTGCAGTTTGCGATTGCGATGTTATGGGAGGCAAGTTCACCGAGGGACAGCTCTGCCTGGAGGTGAATGCCGACTTCTTCGGCGGGGAAAAAGCATCCTGCAATGAGGTTGCTGCGGCACTGGCAAGTGCGACCATGGCCAACTTCGTGGGCCAGAAGACTGTGGAGCATGCCATCTCACTCGGTTATGTGGAGAGAGACAATGTGCTCGCCATAAATGGTGTGCTCTACGCTCAGATGGTGCGATTGTGATGCAGTCCATCTGCCCGCGCTGCGGCCAGCCAACTGATGAGGGATTCTGCAAGCAATGCATCCAGGAGACAACCAGGCTCGTAAGCTGCCCTGATTTTGTAGAGGTGGTCATATGTTCGATATGCGGGTCCCAGCAGATAAAGGGAAAATGGCTTCTTCCAAACAGCAGCCCCATCGAAGAGCTGGCCTCTTCAGCAGCCGTAGATTCCCTGTGGCTGCATAAAGAGCTTGAGCATCCAGAGATCGAAATCAACCTGAAGACCATAGGTGCCACACGATATCAGGCCATATTGAGAGTCCACGGCATTTTTCAGGGTCATGATGTCAGCGAAGAATGCGAAATACCGGTCCGCCTGAAAAAGGTGGCTTGCGAACGCTGCAGCCGCATGGCTGGAAAGTACTTCCAGTCCACAGTTCAGTTGCGCGGCAGCACTGACCGGACAATCACGCCCAGAGAAATAGAAGAATGCAAAAAGATGGCCCAGGATATGGCAGACTCAGGCTACCACGGCGGAGATCAGCTCTCTTTCATCCAGGAGATGAAGGAGGTCAAAGGCGGCCTGGACATAGTTCTCGGCTCAACGCAACTGGGAAGACACATGGCAAGGTCCTTTGTCGAGCGCTTTGGAGGAAGGCTTCTGGAGACTGCCAAGCTTGTGGGCAAAAAAGACAACAGAGATGTGTACCGCTCCACCCTGCTGGTCAGGTTTCCAAGGCTCAAGCGTGGAGACATCGTCTCTTTCCGGGGTGCACATTATATCGTGTCTGGCTTTGACGGCAAGGTCACACTCATCACGTCACTCAGGGAAGGCCGAAGGTCTTCCATGAGCGAAGAAAATTCACAGGCAGTGGATGTCCTGGGGAATCGGGCTGATGCAAAATCGGCAACCGTGATATCTTGCGACGATGACGTTCTGGAGATCATGGACCCGGACACCTATCGCTCAGCTCTCGCGGCCAGACCAAGAGACCTCCAGATCAATCCTGGGGATGAGGTAAAAGTAGTAAGAACAGGGGATGGATTTATTGTATTGTAGGAACTTATATATATCTTGAATAAGTCCACGAACTCTATATCCACCACAAAGTTCTTAAACTAGTTTTGTGCAAGTTTAATTGGTAGAAGCACGCATTTGAGCTTCAAATCACATGATGATTAAGCCCTGAGTGGAACTTGGGGCGATGAAATGCCAGCCAAGTGAGGAAAAAAAGGCTCATGTGTGGGCATTTCTATCAGATGTTCCATGATATTGGTAAATGGACACTGAAATAGTTAGATGAACCTCATATTCACCGCATTCACTGCTCACTGCCTGCCCATAAATCGGCATGGCCACAACTGCGACGTGCCGTCGCGAACTAGCTGTCGTTGGGTAAAGATAGCTTTGGCTCTTCGGGTATGGGTTTGACTTTTATCTAACTATTTTAAAATAAGAGGTGTCTTAAATGCAAAATGTTGATACAACTAAATATGTTATTTATGCGGATATAACGGCTGAAGGGATAGTGGAGCGGCCAGACGTGGTCGGTGCTATCTTCGGCCAGACCGAGGGACTCCTCGGATCCGACCTCGATTTGAGAGATCTTCAAAAAACAGGGAGGCTGGGCAGGATAGATGTCCAGATCACGTCCACTGGCGGCAAGGCCAGCGGCACAATATCGATTCCATCGAGCTTCGATAAAGTGGAAACCGCAATTCTGGCTGCAGCCCTCGAGACCATCGACCGGGTGGGACCATGCATCGCCAGGATCGCAGTAAACCGCATCGAAGATGTGAGGGCCTCCAAGAGAAAGTATGTCATAGAAAGGGCCAAGCGCATCCTTGTGGAGATGTTCGATGAGAACATCCTGGAGACCGAGGAGATCACCGAGGAGATCAAGCAGTCGGTTCGCGTCGAAGAGATAACTCACCTCGGAAAGG
>DAONDW010000194.1:0-3570 GCA_035402785.1 Methanothrix sp.
CACAAGTATGTCTCATGCTAGCTTGCATCATTGATCTGGGAGAACGATTGGAATTGTCCAAATACAGCCAGGATCTCTTGGCCGTCATCGGCTCATGCGTCGCAATCTTCTGGCCGGGTGCTCTGACCTTCGGCTTTCCTGGAGTCATGGCTGTATTCTGGCAGGAGATGTTCGGAGTTGGACGCGCAGCTTCAGGCCTTACCATTTTCTTCATGCTCGCGGCTGTGGGGATCTTCATGTTCCTGGTTGGCCGCTGGCAGGAGCGCTATGGGCTGAGGGCCATGATGATCCTGGGTGTGATTCTCACAGCAATAAGCTCTGTCCTTGTCTCCCAGGCTACATCCATAGAAACAGTCTATGCCTGGGCTTTTCTCAATGGCATGGCCTCTTGCTTCGTCTATGTCCCAGCCTTGACCCTGGTACAATGGTGCTATCCCAGGAAAAGGGGGCTGGTGACTGGCACTGTGAGCATGGTCTTTGGTCTATCAGCAGCAGTAATGTCAAATGTATTTGGTCTGATGCATGCTCAATTGGGCTATGAGGCCATGAACCTGGCTGCTGCTTTTTTCACCCTCTTCATGGGTCTATCCGGTGCCTATTTCGCCCGCGCCCCACCTGCCTGGCAGGCCGCTGCCTCGTCCCGGCGCTCCAAAAAATCCGAAAAGAGGGACAGAGCGGATAAGGAAATATCCGCCGAAGCATCTGAGAGGTCATTTACCGTGATGGAGAGCCTTCATACAAAGAGCTTCTGGATGCTGTGGATTACCTGGACTTTAGCCGGTGCATCAGGAGTATCCATGACCATCCTAGCCACAGGCTATGGCCTCTTTCTTGGTTTCTCCATGCCTTCAGCCATATTCCTCCTGACAGCCTTCAATCTGACCAACGGCATGAGCCGCCTGGCGAGCGGCATCCTGTCAGATCGCTTCGGAAGAAATCGCGTCATGAGCCTGTCCTTCTTAGCTGCCGGGCTTGCTTATCTGCTGCTCCCGTGGACAGGAGAGGCATGGTCCTGCGCCTTTCTGGCGGCTGTGGTGGGCTTCTCATTTGGCACGCTATTTTCGGTCTCGGCACCACTGGTTGCTGATTGCTTTGGACTTGAGCACTTCGGCTCAGTTTTCGGCCTGACCTTCGCAGCTTACGGCTTTGTGGCTGGACCATTGGGCCCCACTCTTTCAGGCTATTTGCTGGACATCACAGAAAACAACTACATGCTCGTCTTTTTCTATCTGGGCATCTTCTATCTTCTGGCGTCGGTCTGCATCTTGAGGGTGATCCCGCCCAGCAGAGAACCATTGGTAATCTGACCCGTATTTTTCATTTGGTTCGCGGCATCCTCTGAACTCTATTGCAGGTGCAAAAGGCATTCTATGAGACATCTCTTATGGATTTTGGAGGAAATTTCTGTGTTCAGTTCATAGAGTTCAGATGGCACGTAAGGATGAACAAGCCGCAATACTTTTGTACAGGTGAATTATGTAATGATCTCAAATATGAATATATAATACGGGTACTCAGGAGGCGATCATGAAATATACACGGCTTCAAGATACACGGCTTCAAGTCGATCTGCAAAATTATGGAAAAGTATATTAGCTATTAGGTAGACATATCTTATTGAAAAAAGCGAGGATGAGGAAGATGAAATTTAATAATTTGTTTTTGTTATTTACACAGATTTTGCTGCTGTACACATCTACATCCTATGGTCTTGAGCTTTCAGCTTCGACTGGAAATGGTGATAGTATCTCCTCAACACAGGTATCTTATGGAGCAAGTTCTCTGGACTACGCCAGCGAACATATTAAATTAAATCCAGAATCTGGAACGCTCTCTAATTCTTTTTCTGGTTCAGGCAGCCTGCCGTTCAGCTCAATAAGCAATAGCGACTCAAAGGGAAACTATGTCTCAGTATCAAGGAGCGTCAATGGAAAAGCTGGAACCACCACATGGTATTACGATTGGGAGACTTACACCCCATATTCGACTGTGGTCGGCAATGGAGTTGGCGCATGGCTGGCAATGACTGCGAAAAACGCTTATTCGATATACGGTTCAGGGTACGCGTCCAATAGCGAGGGCGACATTGCATCTGCAACGACAACTGTGGGCTCATCAACCACATCTGCGACATCTACCCTCAGCAATTACCTCGTAAATCCCACAGCTTTTACAAATGAGGTGGATTGTGTCCAGAAAACGGACTACGCAACCAGCACCGGCAAAACTGTAATTAAGGGCTATTCGGATAACGCTGAAGGAGACCATACTGAGGCAACGATTACTACCAGCACCGGTACAGTCAAACTGCCATCCTATAAAATATACACAGGCAGCAAGAACGGCTGGACCTATCCAACGGTATTGAAGATCACCACAACAGGAACAGGGACGATCAGCGCACTGTCCTCCTGCAAAAATGAGGCTGATTCTTCGAGTATCGAGATAAAGGTGGTTAAGGGAACAATAAACTTACTGGACTTATATGCATGGGGCGGATATGGCATTGAAGAGACAATATCTACAAGCATGTCCAGTGCATCAGGGTCAACCACTCAGATCAAGGGACACGCCCAGAATGAATATCCTGCCACGATGATATCAAGCAGCACTTCATATGATCTCAACAGCGGAAGCGCAGATTTTCTGGCTCTGAAGACCAGCAACGCAGTATTCTCCAAGCCAGCAATTAAGATCAAAGCGACGGCCAGTGATGTCGACATAAGTTCATCGGGAACGGGAAAGACCGCACTCATTCTGGAGCCATATCGAACGGAATTGGGAAGCCTATTTGGGGCAATAGGAACTTCTCTCGCGAAGAAGGGCTATGCAGTCACAAGCTATGCAGATTCAGGTGTTTCATGGGATAAGGTCTATAAGCTCGACGAGTATAAAGTCTCCCTGATAAATACATACGGCGTGACCGCATCTAACGGAGATAGCTATGGCATATCCATCAGCAGAGGTGGTTCAACCAAATCCTGGTCAAGCCTCTCGCCATATCTCACCAATCCAAAGGGCGCCAATGACATGATGATCCTCGATGCCAGCAGCTCATTCAAATTGAATTCCAATAAGCAGAGGCCAGGAGCAACTGCTGTAGCCAAAGCCAAAGTGCGTGGAGGTTTTGCCGGAGCAATCACCAAAGAGAACAACATCAAATTCATGACCACATTTTTCACCAGATTATGTGCAGGTGACACAGCAAGCGTAGCAAATAAGGCAGCGACCAAGGCAGTGGGTTCCAAGCAGACGATGTTGCTGCAGGGAAATACTGCATATAAACTGGCATAGGCCCTGAACAGCCACAGGGCCTAATTTTCGCAAGAAAAACATCAGGAAAACATGATGGGGAGGGCATCTGCACCCCCCTTCAACTCTTTCTTCGCCAATTATCCTGCCTGGCTGACTGTCTTTATCACGTTGGGGTAAAGGGGTAGAGAAGACCCATCTTCTTCAGGGGATGGGATGTAATCGTACCCTTTTCATTACTTTCGCTCCGCGTAATCAACTACATCTAATTTCATGCCTATTTCTGCCTGACCGTTAACCTTCAGACTCGCTTGGTCG
>DAONDW010000195.1:0-1402 GCA_035402785.1 Methanothrix sp.
CCAATCTTCTTGTGAAACACCCTCTTGGCCTTTCCTTCCTGCCTGGGAAGCCCGCCCAGTGGATAGACGTCTCCCTTCGGTGAGAAGCCCAGAGCCTCCTTGAGGGCCTTTTCCACCATGTAGCCTGTAACCCCGGCCTGAGCCTCCACATTGACCCGCACGTCGTTGACGCCGTCCACCTCTTCCACAATGATCTGGTAGTTGTTGCCGATTCCAGGGATTCCGAGAAGCGTCTGCTCGATCTGCTTCGGGAAGAAGTTGACGCCCTTGACTATGAGCATGTCATCCCTTCGCCCGGTGATTGGTGCCACACGCAGATGCGTCCTGCCGCACTCGCATGTCTCCCTTGAAATGACGCGGGTGAGGTCGGCTGTCCTGAAGCGAATCATGGGCAGGGCCTCGCGGGTGAGCGATGTGAAGACCAGCTCGCCCTCCTCTCCGTCATCCACCTGCTCACCGGTCCTGGGATCTATGATCTCGATGATGTACTGATCCTCCCAGACGTGTATTCCATTGTGAGCCGGACAGTCCATGCCAAGAGTCCCCACGCCGCCTGACTCGGTCATGCCGTAGATATCAAAGACGTCGATGTTCAGGCCCTCGGAGATCTTCTTTTTCATGGACTCTGAGAAGACCTCGGCTCCGAAGATGCCGATTTGTAGATCTGGAAGCGTCTCGTTCATCTCCTCCAGGACCTCCATCAGCCGCACTCCGTAGCTGACAACTGCAGTGAATACCCGCGTCTTGAGATCTTTTGCCAGCCTGATCTGCCGGGCGGTGTTTCCTGGCCCCGCTGGAATCACAAAGAGCCCTGCAGCCCTTGCCCCGTGGTACATTCCGAAGCCGCCATTGAAAAGGCCGAAGAGCGGAGTGATCTGGGTTGCGTCACCAGGAAAGGCCCCTGACATACGATAGCATCGGGCCATGCACTCGGCCCATTGATCGAGGTCAGCGCGGGTGTAGGGCATGACCACAGGCGTTCCTGTTGAGCCTGAGGACATGTGCATCTCGATGATCTCCTTCCTGGGCATGCAGGAGAGGCCCAGTGGATAGCCTTCTCGCAGTATGTCCTTGTTGGTCATCGGCAGCTTGACTATGTCTTCCGCCGTGCGGATATCCTCAGGCCTGACCCCGGCCTGCTCAAAGAGCCTGCGATAAGACGCATTGGACTCGTAAACATGCTTGACCACGGCGCACAGCCGCTTCGACTGCATCTCCCTAATGTCCTTAAGAGGAGCAGTCTCCATTGGTTTATTGAAAAAATTGCTTGATTTTGCCAAGTCTGATTTTGTTATAATTGATCCCTCCCTGCTGCAAAAGCGAGAAGATTTGTCTTCAGAAATTTCTCTTTCACGCACAGCCCAATTGCCTTTTCCCAGACATCATCTGGCAGATCCAGGCC
>DAONDW010000195.1:1502-3569 GCA_035402785.1 Methanothrix sp.
CGATATCCAATAGCCCGGTTATTCCTGAATGAAAGAACGTGGAGTCTCCGACCACTCCAACCACTGGTTTTGTCTCCTTTGCCTTCTCCATGCCATGAGCCATGGATATTCCTGCGCCCATGCACAGAATGCTGTCCATTCTGTCAAGGGGCGGAAAAGCTCCCAGGCTGTAGCAGCCTATGTCTCCGGTCACGACGACCTTCTTTTTGCTGAGTGCATAGAATATGCCCCTGTGCGGACAGCCCGGACAGAGCACAGGCGGGCGCGGTGGCAGATCTTTTGAGGCTGCTGAAGCCTGGCCTGGGGTAGCCTCACGCTCCTGCAGTCCTTCAAGTCTGGCACGGGAGGCAAGCAGCCTGTCCACATCCAGCTCCATGATTCCAGGAACCACGTCCCGTCCCCGGCAGGCCAGGCCGAGGGCTTTGACATGCTGCTCAATGAAGTCGTCCAGCTCTTCTACCACCAGCAGGCTCTTGACGCCTGAGGCGAATTCGCGGATCAGGGCATCCGGGAATGGATATGACATGCCGAGCTTGAGAACGCTGGCTTCAGGCCAGACCTCTCGTGCGTACTGATAGGCGATGGACGAGGAAATGATTCCAAGATCTCGGTTCCTCCATTCGATCCTGTTGGCTTTCGTGCTCTCAGATACCTTTTGAAGGGCAATGGACCGCTCCTCGACTCTGACGCGCATTGGCCTGCCCCAGACAGGTATGGGCACAAAGCGAGGCGGGTTCTTGACGAAGCCGACAGCTCTTTCAGAGACTTTCCTCTCGCCGATCTCCACAAGGCTCCGTGAGTGGCTGACCCTGGTTGTGGTTCGGAGAATGACTGGTGTCTTGAACTGCTCTGACAGCGAAATGGCCTGAATCAGAAAGTCCTTTGCCTCCTGGCTGTCTGATGGCTCGAATATGGGAATTTTGGCAAAGCGGGCGTAGTTGCGGGTGTCCTGCTCGTTTTGCGATGAATGCATGCCGGGATCATCAGCCACACAGGCCACGAATCCGCCCTCCACGCTGATGTAGCTGAGGGTCATGAGCGGATCAGCCGCCACATTCAGCCCGACGTGCTTCATGGTCACAATGCTTCTGGCTCCGGAGAGTGCTGCTCCTGCAGCGACCTCAAAGGCCACCTTTTCATTTGGGGACCATTCACAGTAAACATCAGGTTTGTACTTGACCAGGTTCTCCAAAATTTCGGTTGAGGGAGTTCCTGGATAGCCCGCTCCGACTGTCACACCGGCCTCAAAGGCCCCGCGGGCAATGGCCTCGTTGCCGGACATCAAACGTCTCAATGCAGTATTCTCCTTATGAGGATGTGCCGTTGATTGTTCTTGATCGTCTATGCATATTGATATACATCAGAGACTTCACGTGGCGATATGGATTTGGACATATATTTCTTGTGGTTAGCAGTTCCAGCTTCGGCTGAATGGATGAATGCTGTGAATTGAATGAATTCGAGTCAATCTCAGCTATTATCAACAGTCATCTACTTAACCTTGAAAATGGTTTGCTCTTTGAGGTGATTTATTGAAACGCCTGATGGTCTTCATAGACAATTCCAACATATTCCGAGGATCGCGTAACGAGGGCATAAAAATTGATTATCAAAAGCTGGTGGATTTTCTCGCAGATACGGGCATCAAGCGCCTGGAAAGATACGATTTGACAAGAGCCATCATGTATTGTGCTGTGGACAGATCGCAGCCAGAGTCGAGAGTAAATGCTCAAGAAGGATTGTATTCCGTATTCAATAGCTTCATCAAATTCGATGTCAAAACCTTCGACTTAAAGGTTATTTGTGATGATGCGGGAAATGCAAAAGAGAAATATGAAAAAGGGGTTGATGTTGCCCTCGTAACCGATCTCTTGTTATTGGCTTCCAGAAATGCCTTTGACGTTGCTATTATCTGTGCCGGAGACGCTGATTTTCTTCGAGCTGTGCAGGGCGTAATGGAAATGGGAAAAGAAATCTACGTTGCAAGTTTCGATAGCTGCTGTGCAAATCAGCTAACAAGATCATCGCTTGGATATATTTCGCTCACACAATATGCGGATAAAATAA
>DAONDW010000196.1:0-3541 GCA_035402785.1 Methanothrix sp.
GCAGCAGACAACCAGGACAGCCGAGGTCAGCTTCATGCTCAATTCATCCCGTTTGCAATCAATGAGCTTGCTGGCTATTCAATCTTTCTGGCGGCAACCTCGATTGCCCGGATGACGCTGTCCTTGGGAATGATGGTCGCCACAGGAATGGAGAGCAGCCGCTCCACAGTGGGACTGACGATGGGAGCGCAGACCAGAGCTGAAGCGCCATCCCTCTCAGCCCTGATGGCAGCGATTATTGCCTCCTCAATGGTTGTGGCCGAATACTCCCTCAAAGTCAGCATCTTGTCTCCAATCTTCATCTTCTTCTCGCTGATCTTATCAAGAACAGGCCGGGCAGCTATGATAGCTATGAAATTTCCCTCTGAACCTTCCATCTGGCGAATGGTCCTTACAACCTGGCGCAGTGTGGTGATATTCGGCTCTCTGTGCCCTGAGAGAATTTTATAAAGAGTGCTTTGCGGAATCGAAGAGATCTTTGAAAACTCCCGTGCTGAGAGCCCCAGCTCACCCAGGATCTCCTTTAACGCCTCTCTCAGGCTCTCGTCTGACTGAAAGGCGGCCCTCATCAGCCTCTCAACATTTGGCATACTATTGGACAATGCAACTCATATATTTCTACTTTTGGGCAGAATTGCGGCCTTTCTGGCAAAGCTTAAATATCCTGTGAGAACCCTTTGAAGGTGTAATTAAGGCCAATGGTATTATTCTAAAATTTGATTATCACAATTAGGCAAACTTTTATCCTCAAACAGAAAACGTTATATTCTCCATCCAGGCGATTTGTCCTTATGGGCGAATATGTGCTCAGATGTGTGAGCGACGGATCGGCGCAGCCGGGCAACTCACTTGGCTGCCCTCATGATAATTCACTTCTGCGCGCCGAATATCAGGCCCGTCAGATGGTGCCCAAAAAGCTTCCAGGCATCTGGCGCTTTTTGGACTGGCTGCCTGTTCAGGGGATCATAGCCGAAGCAATTGGCGGTCCAGTGACCTACAGGAGCCTGGGCCTTGCCCGCGAGCTATCACTGAAAAATCTCTTCATCAGCTTCAATGGCTGCTGGCCTGAGATGGGAGCTAATCTGCCAACCTGCAGCTTCAAGGACCTGGAGGCCGCGCCAACAATGCAGAGGCTCATTGAAAGAGAGGACCGTCAGACCCTGGTTGTGGCCTCAGCAGGCAACACAGCCCGCGCTTTTGCCCATGTATCCCTTCTCACAGGCCAGCCTCTGCTCCTCTTCGTGCCGGAAAAGGCCCTTTCCCGAATGTGGACCATCCTGCCTCCTGAAGAGCAGGCAGATGCGAGCCGGGATAATCTGAGGCTGATCGCAGTGAAAGGCGACTATTATGATGCAATAGTCGCAGCAGAGCATGTACAGTCCAGGCCCGGTTTTATGGCAGAGGGCGGAGCGAGAAATATCGCCAGAAGGGATGGCATGGGCACAGTCATGCTCGATGCCACACTGAATATCGGCAGAATTCCAGATCATTATTTTCAGGCCGTTGGAAGCGGAACAGGCGGCATATCAGCCTGGGAGGCTGCACAACGCCTCATAAAAGACGGACGCTTCGGAAGCGTTCTTCCGAGACTGCATCTCGGCCAGAACCTTCCCAATGCGCCAATCTACTATGCCTGGAAGGGATTGAAACCCGAAACCTCAGCAGACGACATGTTCGATGATGTCCTATTCAACAGGAAACCGCCATACTCCATCCCCGGTGGAGTGAAAGACGCCCTGGAGAAAACCGGAGGAGAGGTTTACGGAGTGACAAACCGGCAGGCAGAAGAGGCCAAGAGGCTCTTTGAAGAGAGCGAGAACATCGACATCCTCAATGCCCCGGCAATAGCAGTCGCGGCCCTGCAGCAGGCACAGGAGGCGGGAGAAGTCCAGCCCAAAGATACAATTCTCCTCAACATCACCGGCGGAGGCCTTGCGAGGCACATGGAGATTTACACTCATTATATGCTAAAGCCGCAGATCACAATCAGCCACTGGCAAGAGGCAGTGCAATTTTTGGAGGGCAAAAGATGAGCCAGACAATGGAACAGAGCATCATCCCCCTGACTCTGACAATTCAGGGAGGAGTTGACAAGGACGGCCATCCTGATGCCGTATCCTCAATTGAGATGGCCAGAGGAGAGATCATAGGAATAGTAGGGCCCACGGGCTCAGGCAAGAGCACCCTCATAGCTGACATCGAGCAGTTTGCCTGGGGCGACACGCCTTCAGGCAGGAGGATTCTCATAAATGGCATGCCACCTGCGACTGAGCTGAGGTCTGACCCCAGGAAGAAACTGGTGGCTCAGCTCTCCCAGAACATGCACTTTCTGGCTGATATGTCTGTGGGCGAGTTCCTTCGAATGCATGCCAAATCCCGCGGAAAGGACCCGGCCCTCGCTGACAGGGTCATAGCTTTGGCCAACACGCTGACTGGAGAGCCTGTCAACCCATCATTCCAGCTCACAATTTTGAGCGGCGGACAGTCGAGAGCCCTTATGGCAGCAGATATTGCAGTCATCAGCGACTCGCCCATAGTCCTGATAGATGAGATAGAAAACGCGGGCATCAAAAAGCAGGAGGCACTGCGTATGCTCTCAGGTGAGGGAAAGATCGTGGTTGTGGTGACTCATGACCCCATGCTGGCACTCATGGCCTCCAGACGTATTGTCATGAAAAACGGAGGCATGACGAAGGTCATCAGCACAAACGAAAACGAGCAGAAGATCTTCAGAGACATCGAACGTGTGGACGGCTGGCTCGCTTCACTCAGAGAGACAATTCGTCAGGGCGAGGTAATAGCTTGAAGATGGTTGTGGCAGCCGGCACACCCGGCTCTGGCAAGACCTCGGTGCTCATGCATGCCGTCAGAGACCTGCAGAGAGCTGGACATCACCCAGCTCTGGTCAAGATCGACTGCATGTGGACGGAAGATGATGCCCGCTTCAAGAGGCTTGGGGTGCCTGTGGCCGTTGGCCTCTCCAGAGACATGTGCCCTGATCATTATGCCATCTACAACTTCGAGGAGATGATGAACTGGGCAGAGGCACAGGGAGCAGACATTCTTCTAAATGAGACTGCTGGACTCTGCCTGCGCTGTGCGCCTTATCCTGACAGGGCTCTCGCCATCTGCGTAATCGATGTGACAACCGGGCCCAACAGCCCCCTCAAGGTGGGACCGCTTCTGACAACTGCAGACGCTGCTGTCATGACCAAGGGCGACCTGGTCTCCCAGGCTGAGAGGGAGGTCTTCCGGGAGAGGATTTTAGAGGCCAATCCAGGCTGCCGGATCATCGAGGCCAACGGGCTGTCAGGCAAGGGCTCGGCTGAGCTTGTGGAGCTGATAGCATCCTGGCCGGATGTCAGCGGAGAGATGACATTGCGGCATAATCCGCCGCTTGCCATCTGTACATTATGCACAGGGGAGCTGAGGGTATCCAAGGAGCATCACAGGGGAGTGCTTCGCCATCTTGACGGCTTCATGGAATACACAGGCGAATGAAGAGCATGATGACGATGATGAATATGAATAGGCTGATGAT
>DAONDW010000197.1:0-3537 GCA_035402785.1 Methanothrix sp.
TATGGCGAATGCCAGCCATGCGGTGGAGGCCCATCAGCCTCGACCTATGTCTACTGGATCATGAAATATCTGGGTCATGAGAAGGTGCATCTGCTGGACGGAGGAATTGATGATTGGGTGGCCCTTGGAATGCAGACCGCGAGCCATCCCTCATCTCTGCCAGCCACGGGCTATACGCCCTCAATAGATGCAGATCTTCTCGCCACATACGAATATGTGTCCAGTGGCATTCCTCAGATAATTGATGCGAGATCTGCCGCGGAATATCAGGCTGGATCGATACCTGGAAGCGTGAACATACCTTATGACAGAGTTTTGGACGGCAAAAAGATCAAGGGAAAAGAGGCTTTGCAGGGGCTATTTTCGTCCTTTGATAAGACCCGGCCAGTAGTTGTTTACACCAATACCGGAGTCAAGGCTTCGATGGTATGGCTGGCTTTGGATCTGCTTGGCTATGATGCAAGGATTTATTCCTGGCAGGACTGGCAGGCCAGCCTGCCTCATCTGAACATCCTCCTGGATTCTGCATCTGGCAAGCCCAATCCTGCAAAGATCGGCGATGTGGTTCAGATCACCGCAACCTTCAAAGAAAAGGATGATGGTTCGGCAAAACAATCCGCAAGCCAGGCTCGAAACGAGAGCGCAAACGAAAGCGTTCTCACAGTCAAAGGATGCGCTACATGCGGATTTGGCTCGCCCCAGGGGTTTGCAGATTTGAGCAGCAGCGGTGGCACAGTTCAGATCGGCTCGTCCTCTCAGGCAAAGAAAAGCGGAGCAGACGATAGCTTTTCCGTTTCGGCGTTGATACTGGTTCCATCAGGTGAGCAGATATCGAAGGTATTGATGACCAGAATCAGGCCTGATGGCGACGAATTCTCAGGATTCTGGAATGCGAATGTGGCATCGGGTGTCTATCAGGTCGATATCGTGGCCGCTCTCGGAGAGATCACTGAGACATTTGGAAATGCCACGCAGATAGAGGTCTCAGCCACCGGCAATTGAGGCCCATGCCACCAGCAAATATAAGAATATTGAGAAAGAATGATTGGGGTCAGGTGTGAACTCCAGATCATTCTCCATAATTTTATTGGCAGCCTTCATCAGCTGTGCTGCTGCATTTCCCGTTCAAAATGCGCTCGATAACAACAAGGCGAGCATCTGGTTTACAAAGGAATACAACAACTACTTCAGGCCGGAGGTCAATGACAAAACGCCGCCTGTCATTTATGGGATAAGCGTGAGCCCGTCGGCCATGAAAATCGGCTCTCCCAGAAGCGAGATCAATGCCTTTGTACATGATGAAGGCAGCATAGAGATGGTTTATGCGGATATTGGAAATCGCATGAATCTGATGCTCGATTTGGATCAGGACGGGAGATATACAGGATACTGTGGCTCAAACCTGCCGCCTGCCAGGTACAATGTCACAATTGTGGCCATCGACAGGGCCGGAAATGCGGCAAAGGATGAATCAGCGACCCTTACGATCCGCGATCCGAATGACCTCAATGGCAATGGTATTGAGGATTGCCTGGAAAAGCAGAGCGGCAAGGATATGAGGGTGATAGTGCTTCACGACGGCAATCTCAGTGGCATGACTTCGCCTTCAGCGGATTTTCATATTGTGCCTGGCAGTGCCATGACTGTCTCCTCAGATAAGCTTGAGAAGATCGCCAGGACGGATGGGGTCAAAGGTGTTTATAAAGATCAGAAGCTGAAAGTTCTGGCAGTCCCGGATGATGTGAGTGCATCATCATCGTCATCATCTGGTGCCAGCGGCATCGACGACCTGCATGCAAAAAAGGATTATACGGGAAAGGGTGTGACCGTAGCAGTCATAGATACAGGCGCGGATGGCAGTCACAGCTCACTTTCGGGAAAGATCATGGCCTTTAAGGATTTCGTGAACAACCAGACATCTGCTTATGATGATAATGGGCATGGAACTCATTGTGCGAGCCTGGTCGCAGGCCAGGAAGGAATTGGTGTAGCTCCTGGTGCTGATTTGGTTGTGATCAAGGCCATGGACAGGGACGGTGCATGCTACACATCAGATGCCCTGAAGGCACTGGACTGGTGCCTGGAGAATAAAGCTCACTATGGAATTTCAGTCATATCCTTTTCCGTCGGCGGTGAAAGCCCTTCTGAGGGTGCGTCTCTATTGGATGAGGCATGCAATAATATGGTGAAGCAGGGAATGGTAATGTGTGTGGCTGCAGGAAACTCCGGGCCCGATGCCTCGTCGATTGTAGTTCCTGGCGATGCCGAGAGCGTGATCACAGTCGGTGCCGTTGACAGCTCCGGGCGGATATTCGATCTCTCCAGCAGGGGGCCTACTGCCAGCGGCGAGATCAAGCCTGACCTGGTGGCTTTGGGTGTGAATGTGTCTTCAGCAATGGCCGGATCGGAGAGCGGAAAAAGCTCGGTTAGCGGCACATCAATGGCAGTTCCGCAGGTCTCAGGTGCAGCAGCAGTTTTGCTGGAGGCGACCCGCGATCAGGATTTGGGACCCGCCGACATCAAGAGGGTTATGCTCACAACTGCAGACGATCTGGGCCCCACAGGGCAGGACAACACCTATGGCTATGGTGCCGTCAACCTCTCCCGTGCATTGATGAGCATCAGAAGCTCTTCTCCCCGGCAGTCTTCTCCTGCATTGGTGAATGTATCTCTCAATAAAAATGATGGGACTGTGGGTGATCCTGTCATGATCGAGGCGAAGGCAAATGGTGAGATCAGGTCCATTGATGCCGATATAATTGGACCGGACAGGAGCATGGATATTCCCATGGACGATTTTGATGGCAATGGCGTGTTCTCAGCCCGCTGGGAGACCTCATTTTGGGCGCCTGGGAGCTATCAGATAAAGGTCGGGCTTCTGGGCAGCTTTGGCGAAGTGGATGAAAAAAATGTCCCTTTCCAGCTCAAGGAAAAGGATTGAGGCTTTTATGTCTTTAAATGAGCCTTCACCGTGGCTTTTAATCTCCAGATTTGGCCAGAAGGTCGTCAACTCAGGGCTCACAAGCTCTCGTTTCGGCAATATCAGCGTGATAGAAGGCGACGTGATCTTCATAACCTGCACGGGTAGCATGCTGGATGAATTGGATGAGAGCCAGGTGGTGGCAGTCGATTTGAGATCCTCCTGTGAGATGGATAGGATCGCAAGCAGCGAAACCTGTGTGCATCGCGCGATCTATCGCAGCACAGCTCATACAGCCATCATTCATACTCATTCTCCATATGCTGTGGCGGAATCCCTTCTGGAGCAGGATGAGGTCACACCACTGGATAGCGAAGGGCTCGTTTTTTTGGGGAAAATGCCCATTGTGCAGGGCCATTTCGGGACAGAGGAGCTGGCAGCCGCCGCATCCTCAGCCCTGATAGATCATAAAGCCTGCATTGCTCGCGGTCATGGCGTGTTTGCAGCCGGCAAGAGCCTGATGGATGCGTACACTGCGGCCTGCATGGCTGAGCACAGCTCTCAGGTGAGATATCTTGTGAAAACCCATTCGCTCCTGGTCGGCGGATCTTGCAGGA
>DAONDW010000198.1:0-3494 GCA_035402785.1 Methanothrix sp.
GTGGTCAAGGACGTCTTTAAAAATCCAGTTGAGATACTTTACAGCTATCCTGAGCCAAGCTCGGACGGCACATGGTACTACGAGAGCGTAGAGCCAGGCGGATGCATCGAGATAGTCATCGTCGCCAGGGTGCCTGAGGTCAAGACAACCTTCGATCTCAGCAAGTCTGAGGTGGCTGGAAAGGGCTTTGTCAATGTGCATAATGACCTGTCAACAGCCATAGATCCCTATACGATTGTGAATTGCGTATATGTAACCGCCAGGGTCTGGGAGAAATCATGGCCCAGAAGCACCTGTGCCAGTGTTACTGTCGAGGATCCCGGAACCGAACTCGAAACCAGGACTCATGGAAGTGGCAGCTACAGCTCGGATGAGATGACAGAGATGAAGTGGGAGAACAAATCAATCGAGTCGAGGAAGAACATCTCGGCCAGCTATCATCCTACAAGCTTCGAGCTGCCAGGCAACATCGCTCTCAATTACAGCTCTAAATGGACCGATGAGAGCCGTGGCAAGAATTACATCACAGGCACCATGATGCATGAGACTTATCGTTATGCAACTGACATCAATCGTGAGTCATACATCAAGATGGACAGGAATGGCTCTAAAATGATGGTGGACTCCAGCTTCTCAGGCAAGGGAAGCCTTGGATTCTACAAGAAGTCCACTCCGGCAGATGGGCCAAAGATCAAGCCCATATTTGAGAGCCAGGAGGATTATAGCGGCAAGTTCCGCATCAATGAGACATTTGAGGAATACGGCAGCAATATCGACTTCAAGAAGCTTGCCTCAGGAGAAGGGTATGTGGCTTCGGACCAGAGGACGGGCTCATCTCAGAGGACCTATGAGTCGGGTACAGGATCGTACAGAAGCGAGGAGCTGGTCAATACCTTTGCAAATTATATTGGAAAGGAAATAGATCTTGCTCACAGGCCGAGCAGCTATAACTACACACCAAGCGTCCTGTCCAGACAGGACCTGAAATGGAGCGAAGGCATGTGGTCAAAGAATGGCATCTTGCGAGGAGGCAGCATCATCGCTGGAAAGGACTCTGAGGGTGCAACTGTTGAAAAGCCGTGCAACACCACCGATAGCGGAACAGCTCCTGCATCGCTGATCAGCGAGAGGTACTCGTCTTTGGAATACCTGAAGAAGGACTCCGTGGCCCTTGGCCTGAATGAAATGAAGAGCAATGCCACCTTCCAGGGCATAGCCGATTTCAGTGTCAGGTCCAAAGGAACAAATGCCACAAGTGAGGTCGATGAAGAGGAGCGCTATGTTGGAGCATACAGCGTAGACCGACATATTCTCATCACCGGTGCTTCAAGATACGACACCCCGCATATCACTGTGACCAAAGAAGGCGTGATGAAAGAGGAAATGGTCAACTCAGTCAAATCCAACGTTGCCGACTATACCATAACCGTGACCAATGACGGCAACAGGGCTCTTGCGCCCATCTACATCTGGGATTCATTCCCGCCAGGAACTGAGTACATCAGCTCCTCAGCGAAGCCATCGCAACTCTCGGCTACAGTTGCCAACTGGACTCTGCTGCATCTGGGCATAGGCAACACAGTGACAATCAAGCTCAAGCTCAACATAACTGAGAATGCACCAAACAATGTGATCAATCGGGTTACAGCAAGCGGAATTACAGGGACCACCCTGGTCTCGTCTTCAAACTTCACCATTATGGAGTTCGACTACCTGAGCCCATGCCCGCCAAAAATATCAATAGAAAAGAAAGCGAAGATGGATAAGGCAGATCCATCGATCGTTCACTATACAATATGGATCTGGAATAATGCCAGCAGTCATATGGCTGCAAAGATCACCGATGAGATCGCAGGAGCTATGAGCTTCCTGCAGTCTTCTGTGAATCCATACAGCATTGACTCAAATTACATTCACTGGTCCATTGATGATCTGGCTCCTGGAGAGATGGCCACAATTGAATACAGCATGCGCGCTTTGCGAAATGGAGCCTATACAAGCAAAGTGCATGTCGATGCCAGTGCAGTAGATGGATCGGGAAGCGATTCGGCTGATACGACATCCTATATCGAGGTATCTGGAACAGACCAGGGACCAAAGACCATGAGATATGCTGGATGGCAGCCGCCTGACTGGGGCCTGAACACATCTGAGGAGGGCTTGAGCATCTAATCTCCGGGGTCACGGATTGCGACACGACGTTATGCAGAGTACGCAATCCATGGACATTAGATGCCATCTCAGATTCGGTTAATCAGCAGACGCCCGCGAATTTATTCGTGGGAGTGGTCATGCCGTGATAGTTGACTGTCTGATGGCCAGGGGGACATTCTGATGCATAAGCCTCTCCAGGGCTTCAAGGCTCTCGATCACGGCCTTTTCATTTTTCAGTTCGAGAGTTGCAGTCAAATTTCTATCTTCAATGGCCTTGAGAACTGGCAGAAGCTCGATTTTTCCCTGACCAATGGCCAGATGCTCGTCTCCCTCACCAGTGTTATCATGCAAATGGACATGGGTCAGAGCCGGGTGATTGAGAAATTCCTGCAGTGTGCCACAGGTGTTTGCGTGGCCTACATCGAGCACCAGGCCCAGGCCGTGCAGATCAATGTCCGGCTTGTTGAAGAATAGCCAGTCGCTTTTTGGCATGTTCTCCACAGCCAGACGTATGCCCAGTTCTTCCTCCAATGGTGCAATCTCAGAGAGCGATTGGTCCAGGCAGACCATGGCATCCCCCCAGCAGAAGCTCCATGGAGTATATCCTGGGTGGATGATATACAGCTCGGCCCCGGCTTTTGCGCTCGCGGCAATGGCCCGGCGGTGAAGGCTCACCGATGCCTCCCGAAATTCCGGATAAATGCTGGCAATATTGATGTCAGCTATCAGCCCATGAACGCTGTATTTCATGGAAAACGATTCTGCTACATCCAGGTTCTCCTCTCGAAAGAGGCTATGCCTGCCTTCGCAGAGTATTTCAGCTCGAGAGGTGTAGCGTGAGATCCTCTCCAATGCCTGGTCAAGCGGCAGGTTCAGATAAGCCCAGGTGGAAATGGCAAGCTTCATGACAATCGCATATTTCAGACGAGGAACTGGTATATTAGGACTGTCATTAAGCAAGCCTTTTATCCATGCCATCCCGTCTGCACAATTCCTCCTGCACAATTCAGTTTGTACATCTATGCATTCCTTATGAGTTCTGAAGCCTCCTGCAATGATCCCTCGCTTTTTAGCCCTGCAAGATTTGCAGGCGATTCCTGAAACTGCTCAAGGGCAGAAAAGAATCTGTCCAGAACATCGCCGCTGTATGTGGGAACCAGGAATATGTGGGTATGAGCAATTCTCCTGCCGCGGGCATACATGCAGACAAAATCCGGTTTGAGGGATAGCATCATCTTCCTTGCCACGATTCCGGCTACCCTGAAGACACTGGCGTTCTCCTCATCAGTCATTTCGTGCCACCACTGGACATGCCTCTTGGGAATGACAAGACAATGGCC
>DAONDW010000199.1:0-3493 GCA_035402785.1 Methanothrix sp.
ACGATGCCAGAAAGGCTGCCGGGGCTACTTCAGACCGGGTAGCACCTTTTTCAGCACCTCTGCGACCAGGATGACCAGTGCTCCCATGCCCAGAACCATCGCCCAGCTCTCTGTCGTCAGCGGTTGGGTCTGGAATATTGACTGCATGAATGGAATGTAGACGACAGCGAGAATCGAGATGATCGATCCTGCAATTCCCAGGAGCAGAGTCCTGTTTCCAAACGGATTCATCCTCAATATGGACTCATCAAGAGACCGGCTGCTGTAAGCGTTATACACTGTGAAAAAGCCAAGCCCCACAAATGCCATGGTTCTGGCGTAGCTTATGTCCTGGCCCATATCCAGAGACATGACGTACAGGCCGAGAGTGCCTGCCACAATTGCTGCTGCAATGCCGAGGGTATAGATCATCAGACCCGGAGATGGCATGCTCTCTTTTGGGTCGCGCGGCTTCTTTTTCATGATCTGCTCATGAGCTGGCTCAAGAGCCAGTCCGATGGCCGGAAACTCCTCAGCCACCACATTGATCCAGAGAATCTGAGCCGCCAGAAGTGGAATTGGATAGCCGAGGGCGACTGCTATGAAGATCGTGGCAAGCTCGGCGAAGCTCACTGCCAGAAGATATGATGAGCCCTTTCGGATATTGTCGTAGATCCTTCTGCCCTCTTCTATTGCACCCACGATGGTCGCGAAGTTGTCATCGGCTATGACCATATCCGAGGCCTCCTTTGTGACCTCGGTGCCTGTCCTGCCCATGGCGATGCCTATGTCAGCAGCCCTCAGGGCCGGTGCATCGTTGACACCGTCCCCGGTCATTGCCACGATGTTTCCTCTCTTTTTCAGAGACTCGACGATGCGCACCTTATGCT
Organism: Methanothrix sp.; assembly: GCA_035402785.1. Classification (GTDB taxonomy): domain Archaea; phylum Halobacteriota; class Methanosarcinia; order Methanotrichales; family Methanotrichaceae; genus Methanothrix. The sequence goes on from DAONDW010000199.1 coordinate 870, forward strand.
CTGCAGTGACCCTGGCAAATACCGAGACGGATTCAATCCTGTCATGCAGCTTTTGCTCATCCATTTTGTCCAGCTCTGAGCCTTCCACCACATCTCCATTGCCGATGTCAAGCTCCTGGCCAATTGCCCTGGCTGTCAGCCGGTGGTCTCCTGTTATCATGACAGTGCGGATGCCTGCTCTCTTGCTGACTGATATGGCGTCAAAGACCTCTTTTCTGGGAGGGTCCATCATGCCTGCAAGCCCAACGAAGAGGAGGTTCGACTCCAGTTCATCCATCTGCTGGGAAGCATTCCTATCCTGCATTTTTCCTGCGAACGCAAGCACCCTGAGTGCGCGGCTGGCCATGTCGTCGGCCCTCTTCAGGATGATTCTCCTGTCCTCTTCCGTGAGGGGTCGCACGCCACCGGCCTGCAGAATGCTGCTGCAGCGGCTCAGGACCACCTCAGGCGCGCCCTTCATGGATACTGCAAGGCCTTTTTCTGAAAGGTCATCGAGGACAGTCATCCTCTTGCGATCGGAATCAAAGGGATATTCGGCTATTCGCACTGCGCCCTTTCTGATGCCTTCCAGGATTCCTGCCTTTTGGGCAGCCACTATCATGGCACCTTCTGTCGGGTCTCCAACGACTCTCCAGCCGCCATTGGCCTTTTCGATATCCGAATTATTGCAGAGCACTCCAATTGAAAGAAGTCGCACCAGATCCCCGCTCTGAGGATCGATTGTCACGCCATTTTCGGAGAACGAGCCCTCTGGATTGTATCCTGAGCCCTGAACGTCGATGGTTCTGAAGGTCTCTATCTGCCGCAGGGTCATCTCCCCGGTGGTCAATGTCCCGGTCTTGTCTGTGCAGATGACTGTGGTCGAGCCCAGTGTCTCGACAGCGGGAAGCCTCCTGATTATGGCATTCTTTTTAGCCATCGTCTGGGTTCCGAAGGCCAGGGCCAGGGTTACGATGAAGGGAAGGGCCTCAGGGACTCCGGCCACAGCCAGCGCAATGGCTGCAATCAGAGAATCCATGATGGGCGAGCCGCGGCTGGCATCCAGGAGGAAGACGATGATGGATATCGCTAAGACCAGCATGGCCTGTCTCCTGGCGAGCCCCTCCAGCTTGATTTTGAGAGGCGGATCGGCGGGAGTCTGCCGGATCATGCCTGATATTTTGCCAAGTTCAGTGGAAAGGCCGGTGGCAGTCACCACTGCTCTGCAATTGCCGTAGGAGACGATTGTGCCCATGAATATCATGTTCTTCCTGTCGGCAAGAGCTGCATCCTCAGACTGAAGCTGCGTGCTTTTTTTAACAGGCAGAGATTCTCCTGTGAGCGAGGCCTCAATGACCTCAAGAGCAGTCTCCTCAACGATTCTTCCGTCAGCCGGCACCCGGTCTCCAGCCTCCAGGAAGATCATGTCGCCGGAAACGAGGTCTGCTGCTGCAATGGTGCTCATCCTGTCGTCCCGCATGACGTCAGCTTCCGGGGCCACCATCTCTCGCAGGGCTTCCATTGCCCTCTCAGCCTTGTATTCCTGGAAGAATCCAATGATGGCTACGAGAATGACTATTCCGATTATGACCAGGGAATTCGTGCTCTCTCCAGCAATATAGGAGACCAGGGCGGCAAAGATAAGCACTATGACCATGTAGTCCTTGAATTTGCTGAGAAAGATGCGCAGAGGAGAGGGTTTGGACGGGCTTTCCAGGCGGTTCGGGCCATTCCTGGAGAGCCTTATCGCCGCCTCATTCGAGGTGAGGCCCTTTTGCCCGGATTGCAGACCGGAAAAGACCTCATCGATTGGAATTGAATGCCATTTCAAGTGTTTAGCCTCGCTTATCGGATGAAAAGAACTACGTCGATTGTAGATATAGGTTTCGCAAAATGAGAGGATAGATATGATTATTCGTTTAATTTATTGATCAAACTTATCAGTTTATTCTATTCAGTTCAATCGAGTCGTTTGATTTGTTCAACTTATTCGGCTTAACTATCAAATTCAATTTATTTGATCTGTATTGGTCAGCTAATTCATTTAATCTATTTTGATTATTCAATTTAATTGAGTCGGATGAGTCAGATGAGTCTGTTGAATCAATTGATTTTTATCAATTTGAACCCGCACCTCTCTTTTTCCGTCTCATATATCCTTCGTAGCCCATTCTGGAGAGCCTGTCTGCCTCCTCGTTCTCCTCTCGCGGCACCCAGGAGAAGCTGACATCTCTTCCCTTCAGCAGATCCCTGATCTCAGGCACATACTTCCTGGAGGTAGCTGATGAAACCCTGTACTGGCCCTTCATCTGCTTGATCACAAGCTCTGAGTCGCCTTTTATGACGATTTTCTCCTCGATTCCCTCATCGACCAGCCAGCGAGCCGCAGCCATCAGCGCCTCATATTCTGCCACATTGTTGGTCATGCCCCGGCCCTCGCCAACAGCACCAAATCCCCTGTGCACGATCTCGCCGTCCCGGTTAATGAGATAGCCATAGGCCGCGACACCACCGGGGTTTTTTGGATAGCACAGCCCGTCGAAGTAAACAGTGATCATGATCCTCTGCTGCACTATGCCCGTGGCCACTATAAAAAATGCATCTTTTTCAGGAACGATGCATTTATAGCTTGCATGCCGTTAACA
>DAONDW010000200.1:0-3462 GCA_035402785.1 Methanothrix sp.
GATTTTGAGCCTGTCTACATTCCCACTCTTCGCTGGCATCGGAGATTTGCCGGAATTGATGTCGATATGCTTTATCCAACCTACCGGGCACGTTGCCGCCGCAAAACCTTCCTCTTCACACATGGCCATCATCTCGACGGCATTCAGACCTTCACCCTGCAAATGGTAGAGGCCCTGCGGCGTCTCTCTGGCAAAGAGCCACTTCCATCTGATGAGGAGATGATGATGACCTACGCCTACGAGAGCATCTATCGCTCTGCGTGCATCGGCGAGGTGGTCTCATTCGAGAACTCTCTCTGGAAGGCGTCAAGCCTGATCTTAAGGCTCAATCCCAGCCTGTATTCTCATCAGCAGCGTTCGATCTCAGTGGAGAGGCAGTACGGGGAAATTGAGAGATTCATTCGCGAGAGGGAACTTGGCAAAATCGATTGCTTCATCTACGGGGACACTCACAGAACCGGCATTTATCAGAGACGAGGTGGGCCGCTGGCTGTGAACACCGGCTGTTTTATTCGCGATCATGACGATACATCTCATCTGGAGACGCCTGACACCTATTTGCTGCTGGATGATGGAGACCTGACCATCCGGCAGCTTGGCAGAAAGACGCCCCTTTATCTGTGTGAGCTTCTCTAGCTCGCCAAACCTATTTTATGGTGGGCCCACTAGCTATCAATATGTTCGACCCAACCGAGGAATCTATGGTCATGGATATCGTGAGAAGCTTCTTTGACATTCCCTCTGAAGAGACTATGAAGATTGGAGATCAAATCAAGAATCTGCTTTTCGCGTCCAGTAGCTGCGAACAGGATGCTCCGGCAAAGCTCAAGGCGGCGGTTTCCGAGATGACAAATGAGCAGGCATTGGTCGCTGGCATGTTCATATCCGGACTGCTGCGCTGCAACCTCATACCCCAGATAATGCAGCAATTCGAAGAGACCAGGGCAGAAGGAAAGGCGGATGAAGGAAACGCAGAAGAAAAGACTGAATAAAAAGCCGAATAAAAAGCCAATTCAGGTCCTGAATAAAACTGAATAAACCGATAAAGCCGATAAAACTGACAAAACCGATAAAATCGAAGAACAAAGAACACCTGCTGCGAATCGGATCTGCAATGAGAGAGGCGCTTCTTTCGTATTCCAACTGCCAGGCCCTGGAAAGGGAGATGAGAGGCATAGTCGAGGCCATCCTTTCGGGGCAAATCGGCTCGGAGGCAGAGCTTGAGGCTGCCAAGAAACAGGCATCATCTATCCTCGGCCTGCCATCTCTGCCCAGCAATGCCGATATTTTGGGCTATGCAACACATGCTGAGAGAGAACGGCTTGCCATGCTCGTCAGAAAGCCCACTCGAACCCTCTCAGGAGTGGCAGTCATTGCAGCCATGACTTCTCCAGCCAGATGCCCTCATGGAATCTGCGTGCCCTGTCCTGGGGGCATCTGTTCTCCCTCACCGCAAAGCTACACAGGTCGCGAGCCTGCAGCTCTTCGCGCCTCACAGCACGACTACGATCCCTATCGTCAGGTCACAGCAAGGCTCGCGCAGCTGGATGAGATCGGACACCTCCTGGACAAGTCGGAGCTGATCATAATGGGTGGCACAATCACAGCGCGTCCACTCGGCTATCAGCACTGGTTCATTCGCCGCTGTCTGCAGGCCATGAACGACTATCCGGGAAAAGGTGATCCGGGCAGGGGGCATCAGTCCTTTGCGGAGATTGCTCTGTCCAATGAGACCGCAGCAGTCAGAAACATCGGAACCACCTTTGAGACCCGCCCGGACTGCTGCAGCCCGGCTGAGATCTCTCAGATGCTCTGTCTTGGAGCGACCAAGGTTGAGCTTGGGGTGCAGAGCACCAGTGATGAACTCCTTGAGAACATGAAGCGCGGCCACACAGTCGAACAGTCTGTGGGGGCCAACCGGGCGCTGCGAGAGGCCGGGCTGAAGGTCGGCTTTCACATGATGCCGGGGCTTCCCGGCTCCTCACCCAAAAGGGACCTGGCGGTTTTCTCTGAACTGTTCACAGACATCCGCTTTCGTCCGGATTATCTCAAGATCTATCCGGCACTGGTGGTGGAAGGGACTGAGCTTTATTCGATGTACCTGAGGGGTGAGTATGAGCCTCTTGGAGATGATGCGGCTGCTGAGCTTGTATCCCGCATCAAGGAGATTCTGCCACCATACGTTCGGCTGCAGAGGGTGCAGAGGGACATTCCGGCTCCGCTCATCGTGGCAGGCGTCAAGAAATCCAATTTGCGTCAGCTCGCTCAGCAGAGGCTTGCAGCAAGGGGTGGGCACTGCCGATGCATTCGTTGTCGGGAGGCAGGTCTTAGAGGAGTGCGGGAGGGATCCGTAGAGCTGAAGCATGAGAGCTACGAGGCATGTGAAGCTATCGAGCACTTTCTCTCCTTTGCTGGGCAGGACGATACACTCATCGGATTTTTGAGGCTGAGGCTTTCCGCACAGGCGCGGGTGAGGGAGCTGCATGTCTACGGGCCGATGCTGTCCATCGGCAGCAGAAAAGATGGCTGGCAGCATCGCGGCTATGGCGAGCGGCTGGTGGAGGAAGCAGAGCGTCTGGCGAAAGAGGCAGGCTACAGATGCCTGGAGATCACAAGCGGCATCGGTGCCAGGGGCTACTACCGGCGATTGGGCTACGAGCTGAAAGGGCCTTACATGGTCAAGATATTGAAGTAAACGAAGAACGCTGTGATGAATTGGATTGCGCTGCAGTTCGAGGCAGCAATCAGGATCACAATTATAACATTTATGATCGGTGTAAAAGCTTATTCTGTGGTTACAAAGACGAATATGGACGTCAAAACCATGGCATCAAAATGGTTTGTGTTGTATAATTGATGTGTGGCGATGCCTTTGTCGAAGGTGCATGCATACGGCATTGCCGAATTTCCGATTATGATCCAATCATAATCTTTATGAAACCGTGTTTAAGATCTTTTCACAATCTGTATGAACGTCGCATAATTTTTCCCAAATATGCTTATGAATTGGGAATTTGTCTTAACGCATGGTGGTAATGTTGCTCTCATCCCGTTCACTGCTATTATCATGTTTATTGCTATTGGCGCTCCTGGCGGGCACAGCCTCGGCAGAGGAGGCGACCATAAATGGCGCAGACAACGCCTGGGTGCTCATCAGCTCAGCCCTTGTATTGATCATGATCCCAGGCGTCGGCCTGTTCTACGGCGGAATGGTGCGAAAGAAGAATGCCATATCCACAATCATATTCAGCTTTGCTATAATGGGCATCATCAGCCTGCAATGGGTCCTGTGTGGCTATACCCTGGCCTTCGGGCAGGATATTGGCGGGCTCATCGGGGGCCTGGATTTTTTAGGCCTGGCAGGAGTGGGCATGCAGGCCAAAGAAGGACTGACAATTCCCTCCCTCACCTTCATGATCTTTCAGGCCATGTTTGCCATCATCACAGTCTCTCTGATCACCG
>DAONDW010000201.1:0-3443 GCA_035402785.1 Methanothrix sp.
AAAGATATTTTGGCTCTATTTCTCCTGTCCAAGCTCCCTGGCCCTCTTATGATGGCGGTACATGATGCCGAGAGCATCCGCCACCTGTTCAGGCGTGGATAAGACTGGAATTCCAGCATTCTCCATCTTTATCACATCCGGCATGGCAAACTCCTTTCCTGCCACGCAGGCGATGATGGGCTTTCCCTTGTAGTCGATGCTCTTGAGGGCATCCACGTAGCTGTCCAGAATTTCAGCCTGCAATACAACTATGAAGCTTCCCACATCTTCGCTGTCTACACCTATCTCAATGGTCCTCTTCACAGTCTCTGCATCCTGGCTGAATGTGTAGTCCACAGGATTCATGCCGCACACATAATCCGGTAAAAGGGCCTTGAGGCGCTCCTTTAGTGGCGGCTCCAGCTCAGACAGACGCATGCCCTGGTCTGTGATGGCGTCTGACGCAATGACTCCAAGCGATCCAGCATAGGTTATGATGAACACGCCCTCCCTGTCTGGAAAAGGCTGCTTGGATATGGTCCTCGCAAGGGTGAACATGTGCTCGTAATCGCGTGCCCTGATGATGCCTGACTGCCGGAATGCTGCGCTGAATATCTCATCGTTTCCCGCAAGAGATGCAGTATGTGACGCAACAGCCTTCTTGCCTGCCTCTGTCCTCCCGGACTTGAGGACTATTACCGGCGTATCGCGGGTGATGCGCCTCGCAGTATCTATGAACCTCCGCCCGCCTTTCACAGACTCCAGATACATGCAGATGACATTGATGTATTCATCCCTGCTCACAGCCTCAAGGATATCGGTTTCATTGATGTCCAGCTTGTTTCCAATGGTCGCAATTATTCCGAAGTCCATTATGTGCCGCAGCCCCCACAGCATTCCTGCTGCGCAAACTCCAGCCTGAGAGACAAGCCCGATATTTCCCATCGAAAGAGCATCCACAATGCCTATGGACTGAACCATGCTGCAATGGGTGTTGATGATTCCTGAGCAGTTGGGGCCAAGCAGCCGCACTCCATATTTGTCTGCAATGTCCTTCATCGCCAGCTCAATCTTCTTGCCGTCCTCTCCAAGCTCCGCAAAGCCCGCAGACTCAACCACAATGTAGCGCACCCCGCATTTGCAGCATTCCTCAACCACATCAGGCGTCATCCCCGCAGAGACCAGAACGATTGCAACATCAACTGGCTCAGGAACTGCCGTGATAGTGGGATAGGCCTTGCGTCCGCAGATCTCGTCTGCCCTCGGATTGACAGGATACAGCTTTCCCCTGAATTTGTGGCTCACGAGATTTGTGAAGACATTCCACCCCAATTTTCCAGGCGTGCCAGAGGCTCCTATGACAGCAATGCTCTTTGGATAAAACAGGTCATGCAAATCCTGCTTGACCGGCGCAGGAGGCTCCTTTCTCGCTTCGCCCAGAATGATCCTGGCATCGACCACCATGTAGCCATCAGAATAGAGGAAAACTGGATTGAGATCCATCTCAGAGATGTCAGGATTTTCCATCACAAATTCAGATATGGATAACAGGACCTTTTCGAGAGCCTCGATATCAGATGAGTGACCGCGATAGCCCCTCAAAAGGGCATAGCCTTTGATCTCCTCTATCATGTCCCTCGCGTCAAAGGCCGATATCGGAATTGAGCGGAACGAGACATCCTTTAAAACCTCGACGAAAACCCCGCCCAGGCCAAACATTATCACAGGCCCGAAGGTCGCATCATTTGCCACTCCAATGATCGCCTCAATGCCCTGCTCGGCCATCCTCTGAACCGAGACGCCTGCGAGCTTTTTGCCCGAAAATGCATGAACGATATCCCGATAGGCTGCCTTTGCCTCTTCAGCAGTTCTCAAATTGAGCTTCACTCCGCCCGCATCGGATTTGTGGACGACATCAGGGGAGAGCACCTTCATGACCACTGGACCTCCCAGAGACTGGAAGATCTCTACCGCCTCCTTCTCAGACTGCGCAACTCTGGATCCAGTGGTGGTGATTCCCAGGCATTCAAGAACGGCTTTGCTTTCGTGTTCCATCAGATAGGTCCTCCCTTCGGACCGAACCTGATCGATGACCTCTCTGTATCGCTTTGCCATTTTGACCCCGAAATATCATATTCTCTTCTGGCTTCTATGCAATTGTTTATCGTGACTACCCCTTAAAAAGCTTGCCTGACTTGTGGAATTTCTGATATTCGCGTCACACCGCTCAGTCAGAAGGCATTTTGTCATGGTTAAGCGATGCTCTTATCTTGGATAAATGCAAGATGATCTGTCATGGATAAGGAAATTGTCCAGGTCATCCTGGAGAAGGAGCCATCGGTCAAGAACCCCATCCTGATAGAGGGATTTCCTGGAATCGGCCTGGTGGGCAACATCGCCAGCCAGTACATCGTCAACGAATTGAAGATGACTTATCTTGGAGCCATGAGCTCCCGGTACTTCCCGCCTCTAGCAGTTCTTTTGGGTGGCGTCGTGAACATGCCTGTCAGGATCTATGAGGACGCAGCCAGGGGCATTGTGATTCTCACAGCAGACATCCCGGTGCATCCTCTGGCCTCCTATGAGATTGGAAAGGAGATCGTCTCCTGGGCCCAGTCCATTGGAGCCCGGGAGATGATATGCCTTGCAGGAATAACCGTCATGAGCGAGGAGCACAGGGTCTTTGGAGCAGTCAGCCAGCCTGAGCTGCTCGACAGGATCAAAGATAAAACTGAGGTCTTCGAGCTTGGGACGATCACTGGCATTACTGGAAGCATCATGAACGAGTGCCGCATAAAGAAAATGCCTGCCATCTGCCTTCTGGGCGAGACGGCATCGGCTGAGCCTGATCCGAGGGCGGCCATCGCTGCGATCGAGACTCTCAACAGGATTTATGACCTGAACATCAGCACGACCAAGCTATCCGAACAGGCAGAGCAGATAGAGCTGCAGATGGCACAGCTTGCCCAGCAGATGAAGGCTGCATCTCCTGAGGAGCAGCAGGTTCAATTGCCAAAAGAGTTCCCCATGTACGGGTGATGCCTCATGATCTACATAGCGCTAACTGGATTGGCCAGACATGTGATAAAGGAGCTTTCTGTTGCCAAGGTGAGGACTGTGGAGATTCGCAGCCCCAACAACTTCTTCGCGCTGCTCGATGCCGAGCCTGGAGATCGCATATTTCTTACCGAATCCAGTGCTCCTGACATAGTCCCAGGAACGGGTGGATTGATTGCCAGCATCAGAGCTCTGCAGACCATAACGCATCGCACCATTCAGTCAAACGAAGACTACTACGAGGAGCGCGAGGCTCAGGCAGCCAGAATCCAGCTTCAGCTTCTGGCAATTGGACGGGTGAGGCGCATCGCCAGCATCGAGCCCGGAACTCCTCTCATGCTGGATGTCGATGAGGTAAGATACTGCAACGCACGTTAGAGATGATCAGATCTTGCAGGAAAAGGATC
>DAONDW010000202.1:0-3441 GCA_035402785.1 Methanothrix sp.
ACCTGGTACATTTGCCCTTTTTTGTCAAGCCTGGACAGCAATCCTCTGCTGACAGGCCTGCCAGGCTCGCAGCACCTCAGCAACCGACCAGGCCTGAGATATGCATCCTCCCGGCCTGTGCGGACTGTCTCCATCAAAGACCTCTGGCAGTGTCTCAATTCCACCAGCCTGCAGATTCATGAGAGGTGAGAGAAGCTTTCTGCCATGAGCCAGTGCTGGCCGGGACCTGCCCCTGACAGAGATGAGTGCATCTATGTAAGGTCCAATGAGCCAGGGCCAGACGGTTCCCTGATGGTAGCAGGCATCTCTTTCGCGAGGGCTGCCTTCATATCTGCCCACATAGCGTGGATCGCGAGGGGAAAGGGTGCGAAGCCCAAACGGAGTGAGCAGCTGCACAGTCACAACCTCGAATATCTCCTTATTCATGGCTTTTGGAAGAAGATCGTCCTTTCCTGCAGCAATTATCTGGTTAGGCCGGATAGAAGCGTCCATTGGATCAATGACATCAAACAGGCATCCCGCCTCGCTGTTCCAGAATCTCTGATAGCTGTCCTTCACAATCTTTGCCCTCTGCGAGAATCCTGGATCTGGCCAATCAGAATCGTCTTTCAGAGATCTATGAAGTCGTTTCATGCAGAGAAGCGAAGAATACCACAGGGCATTGATCTCACAGCATTTTCCGGTTCTGGGAGTCACCGGCCTGCCATCGACTCTGGCATCCATCCATGTCAGAGCAGGCCCGGATTCTATGAGGCCGTCATCAGCAGCGCCAAAGTCATCGCCTGGCCTTGTGTAGCGATGAAATATGTCCATGAGCCAGGGCCACATCTCATCCAGAAACGGCTCATCGCTGAAATGGTCAAAATAGGCGTCAACAGCCCGCACAAACCATAAAGATGCATCAACTGTGTTGTAGGAGCGGGCCCCAAGATCATTGGGCAGCACACCGTCTTTCATGGCAGCAGCAAAGGATCTGAGGACCTCTCGGGCCTCATTTTTGCGGCCTGATGAAAGCAAAAGCCCGGAAAGAGAGATCATGGCATCCCGCCCCCAGTCATCAAACCAGTGATATCCAGCGAGGATGCTCAGGCCATTGCCTCTTTTTACGAGAAAGCTGTCTGCCGCCAGGGCGAGCTTTCTGACAGGAGACACAAGCCCGCGCAGGCGAGCCCTCTTGGCCTTCTGCATGCTCCGCCAGTCCGGCATGCTGCATCTATCAGTCGAAGCGGCCAGTACAAAAGCATGGTCTCCAGAAAGCTCCAGTTCAAAGCGACCAGGAGCGAAGAGGTTCTCCCTCCAGCCAAGGCCGCGGCTGCGCTCCTCCTCGTATTCGAAGTTATAATAAACCGCCTCAAAAGGAACATACTCCAGCCTGTCGGAAAGCTGCCCCCCGGTGAACAGGCAAAGAGCGATATCTGGACGGGTTGCTGAATGGATGACAGTGCCCGCAGTCATTGGATTCTGGCGAAAACCCGGCAGTGGGGAAGCTGCATGAAAGCTGCGGGAATGGAGCAATGGAACGATGCGCATCCTGCCCTTGCCATTTTTGATCCGGTAATTTATGATGACTGTGTTCTCTTGATGCGCCAGAAAAACAGTCTTCTCGATGCAACATTCGCCTATTTGATAGCGAAAACGCGGCCAGGGGTCCAGTCTGAACTCCAACAGGTGCCTCCATCCCTGCGGATGGATCACACCTGGATACTGGTGATTGGAGAGCGAAGTCCCATCGATCTCCTCGTCCAGAGATGAAAGCAGAAGCCAGCGGTCCACCGGAGGATTCAAAGCTGCCACAAGAAGGCCATGATAGGCGCGGGTGTTGCTGCCGCAGACTGTGGAAGAGGCATAGCCTCCAAGGCCATTGGACTGCAGCCATTCCCTGCCAGTGCCTTCCAGGTAGCTTTTCGGAGAGACGGAGAATGCTGCCATCATTTCGCCTCTGAAAGGGCCAGTTCTACGGCCTTAAGCAGGCTTTTTCGCAGACGTTCGCCTTTGAGCTTGCTGGATTTGGAGAGCTTTGAAGCCAGGTCAGGCTCTGCAAGGCTCGTCTCAGCCCAGAAGGCCAGATCGCCCCTGTCGCTATGATACTGCAGAGCCTCAATCGATACAGTCTTCAGGGCTTCCTGCAGCCCTGCAAGGCTCCAGACGAGCTCTCCAGTGAACTGATCCACGCCTGTGGCAAACAAAAAGGGGGAATCTGCCAGGTGCACCTTCTTCTTGAGGCGGTAATGCAGATCGCACAGGACGCTGAAATAGGTGACAGAGGCATCATAAGGGATGCCGTAGGGGCTGAAGTAGCTGTGAACCTCTCCGGGCCCGCCGCCATGTGTGAATATGTAGTAGAGATGGTCCGATATGCCAAGCGTCCTCCAGATGCTGATGAAGTCTGCGTCCCTGCTCTCTTTGACAGGTGCCTCAAGCCGGTTCTGGTAGATGAAGCAGGCCTGCTGCAGAGCGTTTCCAAGCCAGCAGCTCGTATCCCGTTCCAGATCTGCCCATGAGACGTGATTTGGAACTGACAGCTCCCTTTCCGGAACGATCTGCCTGGCGATCTCTGCTGGTGTTGCAAATCTCAGGTTATCATGCTTGAGGACCTCATCTGGCAGATGGCGCAAAAACTCAAAGATTCCAGTATCAACCCACTGGTGCTCGCCGAATGTCTCATAGTCGCAGAATATGTTTATGCACTGCCCAGGAGTGGCAGAAAGCCAGTTGGCATATTTATCGGCTGTCAGCGGATACTCAGCCCAGTTGTGAGATGAAAAACGAAAGCCTATGTCGTCTGTGAGCTTGTAGTTTCGCAAAAGCAATGATATGTCGGTATTGGGTGGCCTGTAGATGTGATTTGGGTCTGCAACCACGCCCTCGGTGAATATGGCCCTGTATCCCATGCCATCGACTGTCCTGGCGATCTCATCATTGTAAATCAGCTCAGTGTTCTCGAATGTTGTGGGCACAACCCCGAAGAGCTCCCAGATCAGCTCTTTATGCATCCTGACCTCCTCATGAAATTCCCTTTTATCATGATAGAGGCTGGCGAGGGAATGGTAGTAGGTCTGCTCCATCACCTCTACCCGGCCAGTGTCCACCAGTCGCACAAAGGAGTCAAGAACATCCGGCCTGAATTTTTTGCATTGCTCCAGGAATACTCCTGAGAGGCTGTACGCGACAGAAAATGGCCGGTCGGACCCATCCCATCTCTTGATGCACTCAAGTATGACCCCGTTTGCCGGAAGATAGCATTTGTCTGAGACGCGCTCAAAGATCCTCCTGTTTTCAGAACCATCGAAATAGAACTCCCGCAGATCGGGCACAACCTCCTTGAGCGGAAGTCCTTCCCAGAAGAAATTTTTCTTGAGCCGGATGGGCTGGTGCACCTCAAAGCAAAGAGAGATCAGAGTCATAAACATTTTCTGGCTGCAAATTATATACGTTCTTCGA
>DAONDW010000203.1:0-3434 GCA_035402785.1 Methanothrix sp.
CATATGAGCGATTGGATGGATAAAAATGAAAAAAAAGTTTCATATCCTGATATTGTCTGCAGGCCTGGTTGTTGTGGCCATGGCTCTGTCAGTCAACCTTGGGCTTATTGCGTCAGGCGATCCGGAAGGTTCCTCTGATGCGTCCAAGGTCGATGCCTCTTTAGCTGAGAGGCTGTCTGCGAATGATAATCATATACCTTTTATAATGATGTTCAATCGCTCTTCTATGCCGGGCGATGAATTGCTTGATTCTGAGGGTCTGCATGTGGAGCACAGATATCACATCATTCCAGGTGCTTCTGCAGTTGGGTCGGCTCAGGACATCCGTCGTCTGGCCGATCGGCAGTGGATTGATTCCATCTTCCTTGACGGCTCAGTTCATGTTGCTGGACCTGCGAGGGTTGACAGCGATTTTTCAGGGGAATCACCTGCTGAAATGGTCAACGCATCCTCTCTGTGGAGTCAGGGCATCAATGGCACAGGAGTGACCGTTGCCATTCTCGACTCCGGAATAGACCCGAATCATCCTGATTTGGAAGGATCGGTTATCGGAGAGGTGAATTTCATCGAGGATGAGGAGACGACGGGCGATCTTTTGGGGCATGGAACAATGTGCGCCGGGATAATTGCGGGTTCAGGCGAGGCCTCAGGCGGAAAATATCGGGGAATTGCACCTGGAGCGAAGTTGCTCAACGTCAGGGTCATCGATAGCAATGGCGATGGCAAGGATTCGGATATCATTGCTGGAATCGAATGGGCATTGAACAACGGTGCTGATGTCATCAGCATGAGCCTTGGCGGATTGGATCTTGGGCAGACCGATTTGCCGGTGACAACTGCAGCGGATAATGCAATGGATGCAGGAGCGGTCGTCTGTGTCGCAGCTGGCAATTCGGGGTAAAACGGCCAATTTGATCGGGTCGTGTGCATTGTTGATCATGCTGTCCCTGGCAGTGTTTTTCTCAGGATGCATCGATGCTCCAGGCGATGGAGTGAAGGTCATCACAGTAGGTGCTGCCAATTTTCAGGGACATGTGGCGGATTTTAGCGGCTCAGGGCCGCTGAGAGACGGGAGAGTTAAGCCGGATGTCCTGGCACCGGGCGAAGATGTGGTCTCCACAGTTCCCCTGGGCCTGGGAGATGTCAATTACATCGGTACTTTTTATGCCAAAGGCTCTGGCACCTCTCTTTCCACTCCTGTTGCAGCCGGTTTGGCAGCCCTGCTTTTGCAAAAGGATCCGACTGCAACTCCTGCAGGGATCAAGGCTACCCTGATCAGGGGCGCCCTGCCGCTCAACAACAGTCTGGGAGAAAGCTATGAGCCATTCTACCAGGGAGCAGGCCTGGTCGATGCCAATCAGTCCGGTCGTTTTCTGAGCCCGGACGTTTGTGCTGTGCTTCCGGATAAATGGGTCGTTGGAAGATGGGTATTTTCAGAGGGCTCAACTTATCCTGGCATCGATGTCGGTGCGGACAGAGATCAGAAGAAGATCTATGCCATGGCTCCCGGAAATGACGAATGGACCACCAGATTTCTCTTTGCGACAAACTGCCAGAGGAAAAACCTCAGCTTCCGGACATCAGGAGATGTGGCTGGGTGGATAGAGGGCCTGTCCCTGCCTGCTTGGATGGCTGCCAACAGCCAGGTGGTATTCGGAGCGACGATTGTGGTTCCAAATGAGACTGCATCTGGCATCTACTCAGGCTCGATTGAAATCCTCGAAGGCACGCGGGCGATAATTTCGGTGCCCGTGATTGTGCAGGTTCCAAAGCTCCTGGAAGTGCAAAAGGGAAGCGTTCTGGCAAATGGTACCATCAAGAAGGGTCAATGGTGCTATTATTATCTGGATGTGCCTGTGGGCACCAGAAACCTGACAGCTAATTTGGACTGGGCGGGTTCATCGAATCTGGATTTGCTTTTGCTGGATCCATCTGGAAATAGCTATGTCGAAGAAAAATCGAGGTCCAAGGTATCAGAGGAGATCTCTTTGGAAGATCCCATATCCGGGCGGTATATCGTTTCCGTTCATGCCAGATCCATCGCGTCAGCCCAGAATTACACATTAAGGGTTGAGGAGTCGGTCATAGATGTCAGGCCGAGCAGCCTTGACTTCGGCTCTCTTGAGCCGGGTCAGAGCAAGACCCTGGAGCTTAAGCTCATGAATGGGGGCCTCGTGCTTGACGATCTGACATTTGCAGCCAGAATGGAGAGCAAGATCACAAACATTCTGCATGGAGAGGTATCCAGGGATGATACATGGGAGAAGTCGATTGTCGTGGGCGCCAATATCTCTCGCCTGACCCTGGGCATCGTGTGGAAGGGAAAGGATATCGACCTGGATCTGGATGCATATGATCCATCTGGAGATTCTGCTGGATGGTCTTACGGCGCAGATGGAAGCTCAGAGGTCCTTGAGATTCACAGACCGTCTTCCGGATTGTGGAAGCTCTCGGTGTATGGCGATGAAGTCCCAAGGGACGTCAGTCAGCCTTTCGATATCTATGTGACGGCTTACGGACAGGATGATAAGCCCACTGTAAAGGTATCAGGGCCTTCGCAGGTTGCATCTGGAGCAGTAGGCTCAATAGCAGTTACTGTAAAGTCTCCATCTCAGGCGGAAGGACAGGAGAAGCGTGGCTATATCGAACTGAATTCATCCAATTATTCCATAAGCGTTCCCGTTTCTTACACCGTGGTTGGGGCCTCTATTGAAGGGATAGCAGGCACGAGCTTCAACGATAGCGATGGAGATGGCTATATTGATATCCTGACTGTTGGAGTGAAGGTTGCATCTGGGGTTCCGGGCTTCTATGAGGTGCGTGGTCCTCTGTATGACTGTTCTGGCCGCATGATTCGCTGGGTCTCCAACTCATCGATCATAGATGGCAGAGGCGTGATCAATCTGGATGTGGATGGCAGGGAGATCTGGTTGAAGGGAGGCTGCGGTCCTCTGAGATTTGGAGGTCTTCTGCTCTATAATGCTCAGGGAGATCTGGTGGGCAAATATAATGCAAGTGAATCGATTGAGAAAGAGCCGAAGGAATTTCAGGCTCCTGATGCCTACTTCAACGGAAGCTTTGAGAACCTCTCACAGACAAGGCATGGGGCTGTGTCAATGGTTGCTGTGGGAGTTGGCATTCACGCCATGAAAGCGGGAAAGTACCTGATCTCAGCAAGTCTGCAGAGCGAGGGTGGAATTGAGGTTGCATCTTTTGACAGGACTGTCGATCTCTCCAATGGAAATAACTCTGTAGTGATGGAATTCAATGCCAGGAAGTTTGGCATAGACGATGGTGTCAGGTTATTTTTGCGAGACCTCGTCATCACCAGGGAGGATGAGACAATAGATGAGATGAAAGAAGCCTGGTCAAGCGGGGAGATGGATTTCGGTGGATGAGCGCAATCGCGCCAGTCCATCAAATCCATTTTATCC
>DAONDW010000204.1:0-3424 GCA_035402785.1 Methanothrix sp.
GCTGCAGGATATGTCGATGCTAGAAGCGCTATAATCATCGGAGGGGTGGCAGGCGTGCTCTGTTACTTTGCACTGCTCTTTCGCGTCGGTCGCGGACTGGATGAAAGCTGCGATGCCTGGGCAGTTCACGGCATGGGCGGCCTGTGGGGTGCAATTGCCACAGGCATATTTGCCACATCTTCAGTCAACAGCTTCACAGGACTGATCTATGGCAATGTTCACCAGTTCACAGTGCAGATAATGGCAGCCTGTGCCTCTGTGGTCTATGCCTTTGTCATGACCTATATCCTTGCCAGAATCGTGGACTCGGTCATGGGCCTGAGGGTTACTGAGGAAGAGGAGTACGTCGGACTGGATATATCCCAGCACGGTGAGAAAGCTTATGCATAATTGAGAGAAGATATGCGTTTTGGATGTTTGAGATATATCTGGGTGATCTGAAATGAAGAAAATTGAGGCCATAATCCGGCCTGAGAGGCTGGAGCAGGTCAAAAAGGGCCTTGAAGAGATAGGCGTTGTGGCCATGACAGTGATCGATGTGCTGGGCAGAGGCGAGCAGAAGGGCATCAAGCTGCAGTATCGCGGCGGCACTATGGACGTGGACATGCTTCCAAAGCTCAAGCTGGAGCTTTATGTGGCAGACGGCGAGGTGGATGCCGTCATGAAGACCATATGCGAAGCCGGGCGGACAGGCAAGTTCGGAGATGGCAGGATATTCGTCTGCCCTGTGGAGAAATCCGGCAAGGTGAGGACTGGAGAGGTCTTCACCTGAAACTAATTTTTTTTAAATTTTTTGCAGATTTTGAAGCACGCTCAATGGAAATCTCGGCAGCATCCAGAGCAGGAAATCCCGGTAAGACATCCTGGCTGCTGCGATATCGATATAGCGATCCAATATATCTTCATGGCAGGCCAGGATATTCAGAAAGATATCCGGATGGCTGTGCATGATCTTTGAAAAGAACAATGCATATCGCAGCTCCGTC
Source organism: Methanothrix sp. (assembly GCA_035402785.1). Taxonomy (GTDB): domain Archaea; phylum Halobacteriota; class Methanosarcinia; order Methanotrichales; family Methanotrichaceae; genus Methanothrix. Next base: position 987 of record DAONDW010000204.1, read on the forward strand.
CAGAAATCCTTTTTGATCCTGGACTCATAAGACCGGGCCACCTGGGAAGAAGAGACCTGTCCGATCGCCTCGCCCGCGATCTTTCCAGATGACAGAGCATAGCAGATCCCTTCGCCTGTGAATGCGTCCACAAATCCGGCTGCATCTCCTGCCAGAAGAACCCTTTTCGTGGCAAAACGCCCCGCGTTTCCACCCTGTGGAATGAGGTGCCCGGAAAGCCTGTGAGCTTCAGGAAAGCCGTTTTTCTTCAGGAAACAGCGCATGACCTGACGCGGATGAACAAGGCGAGATGAGAGGCCACCTATGCCCACAGAATAATATCCCCTGTGAGGAAAAACCCATCCGTAGCCGCCATCAGCCACGCCGAAGTGGATATCAAGCGTGTCGCCCAGGCGTTTTCGTATAAGCTCGTCATCCTCCCTGACCTCAGCCACAAGACATACGCCAACGTTCTCCCTTCGTTGTGGCCCATGTATCCTGTCCTTCAGCCGGTCCTGGCACCCGCAGGCGATGACCAGAAACCTGGCCTGATGACTGCCTTCACCAGTCTTCACCGACACGCAGTCCTCTTTTTCCTGGAAATCGAGAACCTTTTCAGTCCTGATGCACGCGCCTGCTTCCAGGGCTTTTTTCAGGAGATGATGATCAAAACGGCTGCGATCGATCAGCACCGTCAGGTCATATCCCTTGTGCCTTTCCAAAACATGATCGCGAAAATGAACCCGTGCGCCGGTTATCGTCCTCTCGCAGATTTCATCTGGGAGGGAGAAATCAAGGATAGAGGCTGCTTTTTTGGAGAGAGCGCCCCCGCATGGTTTGTACCTGGGAAATGTCTCCTTTTCCAGTATAACGACATCAAGCCCCTGTCTTGCAGCCGCACGGGCTGCAGCGGATCCGGCTGGACCGGCACCAGCCACAATCAGGTCATGCATTTCTCTTTTTAATTCGACTTTATGGTTCTAATAACTTGCCACAGTACAATCAGAATTAAAAGAAAATATGGACCTGACACGCTAGCTGAAGAACAGGTCGTATCCGAATTGCAGAACACTGGCACTTGAGAGAGCTGCCTTCAGCTTGATCTCAGTCAGCCAGTTATTCGTCTCGAATTTTATCCTGCCCTCGTCGGTCATGTTCTTGAACTCAGAGATCTTCTCCTTTGATCTGACCACATCATTTATGGTGCTCTCAGTGGTGGTTACGATTATGCTCGCATCGCTGTAGCCGCCAGGAATCACATGCTCTATTCTGGCGCTCACCATGTCCATGCCGGCGCGAAAGACAGTTCCATTGTCCCTGGTCACGACCAGATTTATCTTTTCGCTGCCGAGCATGCTGGTCAGGACATATGGCGCGTTTGCGACCTTGCTATTGTAGGCGGCAGCATGTCTCTCGATGCCAGGCATATCCAGAGAAAAGGCGCTGGCGAAAGATATCAAGAGCATCAATAGGACTGCTGCGATGAGCAGGGATGACCTCGTTAGAGAAACTCGCATATATATTTCTGCGAAGTTGTAAGATAAATAACATTTCATCGAAATCAAAAGGAGGCAAAAGAGAATCGCTCAGATCCAAAAAAGCCCACAGAATCATTTAAGTACCAACCTTTTCAAATAGTACATTATGGACGTCCTGGTGCTCTGCATTGACCGCGACAACGATCTGGGCAGGAAGGGTGGAGTGGAAACACCAGTTGTGGGCAGGCAGGCCAATCTCGATGCTGCTCTCAAGCTCGGCATGGCAGATCCAGAGGACTCGGATGTCAACACCATATTTGGAGGCATCAAGCTCCTGGATGAGCTTCTCGCCTCAGGCAAATCAGCCGATATAGCCTCTCTGGCAGGAGACCTCAAGATCGGCCTGGTCTCGGACAGCAAGCTCTCGGCACAACTTGAATTGCTTTTGAATCAATTGCATCCTGACGGAGTGATGGTAGTCTCAGATGGAGCTGAGGACGAGGCAATACTGCCAATCATCCACTCGCGTGTAAGGGTGGATGGCGTTAGGAGAGTTCTCGTCAAACAGAGCCCGAATCTGGAGAGCACCTACTATCTCTTAAAGCAGGTCTTCACCGACCCAAAGATCAGCCATACGGTTTTCATTCCACCTGCTCTGGCTCTTCTCATGTTTGCGATCTTCAGCTTGCTCGGCTATCCCAATGGCGCTGTGGTCGCCATCACAGGTGCTGTAGGCCTGTATCTTCTATTCCGTGGTCTTGGCCTGGATGATTCCATGGAAGAGGCCAAACAGACTCTCAGAAAATCGCTTTACGCGGGCAAGATCGCATTCATAACTTACATCCTGGCTGCAATGCTTGTGATCATAGCCACAGTGCGCGGATTTGCTTATTCATGGCAGTATTACCACGAGCCCATATCTCCCGGCTTTTTCATTCTGGTGATGATCTATCTGCATGAGAGCATCTGGTGGTATGTGGT